>JBIIIE010000251.1:0-4617 GCA_044235135.1 Roseomonas sp.
GTGGTGCCGCAGGGTGAGGTGCATGCCATTATGGGGCCGAATGGTTCCGGCAAATCAACGCTTTCCTATGTGCTGTCGGGCCGCGATGGCTATGAGGTGACGGGCGGAGAGGCCCTGCTGAATGGCCAGGATTTGCTGGCGATGGAACCGGAAGAACGCGCTGCCGCCGGTGTTTTTCTGGCGTTCCAATACCCGGTGGAATTGCCCGGTGTGGGCAATGCGACCTTCCTGCGCACCGCGCTGAACGCCATCCGCCGCGCCAAGGGGGAGAGCGAATTGGATGCCATGCAATTCCTGAAGCTGGCGCGGGAACGCATGAAGGCGCTTTCGATGAATGATGAAATGCTGAAGCGCGGCGTGAATGTCGGCTTTTCGGGTGGCGAGAAGAAGCGCAATGAAATCCTGCAAATGGCGCTGCTGCAGCCGAAGGTGGCCATTCTGGATGAAACCGATAGCGGCCTTGATATTGATGCGCTGAAGATCGTCGCCGATGGCGTTAATGCCATGCGCGGGCCGCATTTCTCCGCGCTGGTGATTACGCATTATCAGCGGTTGTTGGATTACATCGTGCCGGATCGCGTGCATGTGCTGATGGGCGGGCGCATTGTGCGCTCAGGCGGGCCGGAATTGGCGAAGGAGCTGGAAGCGCAGGGTTACGGCGCCATCCAGGCCGCGGCGTGACAGCCGTGGCGCAACCAGGCGCGGCGGGTTTCCTGGCGCGCTATCAGGGCCTCAAGGATCATTTGCCGGGCGCGCGGCTGCCTTGGCTGGCGGCGCTACGCGCGGATGCGGCGGCCCATGTGGCGGCGCGTGGCTTCCCGACGCGGCGTGTTGAAGCCTGGAAATACACTGATCTTTCGCCAGTGGCGCAGGCGGGTTTTGCTGAGCCGCTGACGGCAGTTGAAGGCGCCTTGGCGCTGCCCAAGCCACGTTGTGCGGCGCGGGCAGTGTTCGTGGATGGGCGGTTTCGCGCTGATCTTTCGGCTCTGAGCGGGCTTGCCTATCGCGTGGCTTCTGTGGCGCAGCATTTGCCGGAAATGGAAGGGCGCTTGGGTGCGCTGACGCCCTTGGCCGAACACCCCATGACCGCGCTGAATACGCTGATGTTTGAAGATGGGCTGTTGTTGGAGGTGCCGGCGGGCTTGGATGGCGGGCATTTGGAACTGCTCTCCATCGCGGTTGATCCTGGCCGGCCCTTCGCTTTTCATCCGCGCCATATGATCCGCCTTGCTGCAGGTGCGAAGCTGACCTTGCTGGAAAGCGCCATCGGTGGCGGCGCGCAATATCTGCACAATCCAGTGTTTGAAATTGACCTCGCCGAGGGCGCCGTGCTGACGCATGGCCGCGCGCAAGGCGAAGGCGATGCGGCGTTTCATCTTTCCATGATCCATGCGCGCATCGCGGCCGAGGCGCGTTATGACACCATGGCGGTATCCGCCGGTGCGCGGCTTGCGCGCATGGAAATCCATGCGGCGCTGACCGGGCCGAAGGCTTCCTGCCACATGAACACCGCGCAATTGGCCGCAGGCCGCGCGCTGGTGGACACCACCACGGCGCTTGATCACGCAGCACCTGATTGCGCCAGCCGGCAAACCTGCAAGACGGTATTGGCGGGGCAATCGCGCGGCGTGTTCCAGGGCAAAATCCTGGTGCGGCGTGAAGCGCAAAAGACCGATGGCTACCAGATGAATCAGGCGCTGCTGCTTTCCGAAGACGCGGAAATGGATAGCAAGCCTCAGCTTGAGATCTATGCCGATGACGTGAAGTGCAGCCATGGCGCCACCATCGGCGCCTTGGATGCGGATAGTCTTTTCTATTTGCGGTCCCGTGGCGTGCCAGCGGATCAGGCGCGGTCCATGCTTGTGCAGGCGTTCTTGCATGAAGCCTTTGAAGGGCTGGAAGATGATACGCTGCGTGAGGCGTTGACTGCCACGGTGGATGGCTGGTGGGCCAAGCATGGGGCCGCATAATGGGCTTTGATGTTCAGCGCATCCGGCAGGATTTCCCTATCCTGTCACAGCCGCAGCATGGCAAGCCGCTCGTCTTTCTGGATTCAGGGGCGAGTGCGCAAAAGCCGCGCGCGGTGATTGAAGCAATGACTCGCTGCATGGAAACCGCTTATGCCAATGTGCATCGCGGCGCCTATCGGCTGTCTGAATTGGCGACTGATGCTTACGAAGCTTCGCGCGGTGCGGTGGCGCGCTTCATCAATGCGCCGGATGAGCGGGAAGTGGTGTTTACGCGGAATAGTACAGAAGCCATCAATCTGGTGGCGCATAGCTGGGGCCGTGGCGTCATGCGTCCGGATCAGGCGGTGCTGATTTCCGAATTGGAACACCACGCCAATATCGTGCCGTGGCAAATGCTGCGCGATGATCGCGGCAATCCCTTGCGCGTTTGCCGCGTGACGGATTCCGGCGAATTGGACATGGAAGATCTGGCCGCCAAGCTTGCCGATGGCAAGGTGGGGCTGGTGGCACTCGCGCATATGTCCAATGTGCTGGGCACCGTCACGCCAGTTGAACGTGTGGTGGCTCTGGCCCATGCGTATGGTGCCAAGGTGCTGCTGGATGGATCGCAGGCGGTGGTGCATCGGCGCGTGGATGTTGCGGCCATTGGCTGCGATTTCTACTGCTTCACCGGCCATAAGCTTTACGGGCCGACAGGCATTGGTGTGCTGTGGGGCAAGCTTGAACATCTGGATCGCATGCCGCCCTTTCTGGGTGGTGGCGATATGATTGAAAGCGTGACTTTCGAAAAATCCACCTGGGCCAAGCCGCCCGCGCGGTTTGAAGCCGGCACGCCCGCGATTGTGGAAGCGGTTGGCCTGCATGCGGCGATTGATTACGTCACCGCGATTGGCATGCCCGCCATTGAAGCGCATGAACGCGCCTTGGTGGATCACGCCATGCGGAAGCTGTCTGATGTGCCGGGGCTGACGCTATTGGGTCGCGCACAGGATCGCGGCGGCGTGTTCGCCTTTTCGCTGGATAATGCGCATCCGCATGATCTTTCCACGCTGCTGGATCGCGCCGGCATTTGCATCCGCGCCGGGCGGCATTGCGCGGAACCGCTCCATACGCGCTTCGGTGTGGAACAGGGCACGGCGCGCGCTTCCTTCGGGCTTTATACGACGCCGGAGGAAGTGGATTACCTCGCCGGCGCTTTGGTGAAAGCGCGGGAGTTCTTCGCATGAGCGGCCATGATTTCTTCGGCGATTTGCGCGATTTGTATCAGGAAGTGATCCTGGATCATGGCCGCAAGCCGCGCAATTTCCGGCGGCTGGAAGATGCGGATCGCTCTGCACGCGGGGACAATCCCATGTGTGGCGACCGTATGGAGCTGTTCCTGAAAATGACGCCGGATGGGCATATTGCCGATGCGGCGTTTCAGGGCCGGGGCTGCGCGGTTTCCATGGCCAGTGCGTCGCTGATGACGGAAACCGTCAAGGGCAAAACACCGGAAGAAGCGCAGGCGCTCGGCACCGCCTTTCGTGATTTGGCCATGACGGGTCAATGCCCGACCTGCGCGGCTTCGCTGGAAGATGCGATGGAGCGACTAACCCCACTTTCCGGCGTGCATGAATTTCCAAGCCGCGTGAAATGCGCAACCCTCGCTTGGCATACGCTGAACGCCGCGCTTGCCGGCGCGAAGGAGGCGAGCAGTGAGTGAAGACGCCACCAAGACCGAAGCCCCGGTCCATGCCGCCTGGACCCCGGAAGGCGAGGTAAAGCCGCCAGCCGCGCCGGTTTCCGAAGACGCAGTGATTGGCGCCATTTCCACCGTATTCGATCCGGAAATTCCGGTGGATATCTATCAACTCGGCCTGATCTACGCGATTGAAATAGGTGATGACGGCAAGGTGAAGGTGGAAATGACGCTGACCACCCCATCATGCCCTTCCGCGCAGGAATTGCCGCACCAGGTGGAAGAAGCCGTGCGCGCGGTTGAAGGGGTTTCCGATGTGCTGGTGGAAGTGGTGTGGGACCCGCCCTGGGATCATTCCCGCATGAGCGAAGATGCGCGGCTCGCGCTCAATATGTTTTGAGGTGATGGCATGAATGCAAGCATCGAAGCCAAACCCGCGCGGCGCGCGCTGCCGCCGCTGATGTCACTCAGCGATGGCGCCGCCGAAAGGTTGCGCGCGCTTTACGCCAAGGGCGATCAGGGCAAGTTCCTGCGCATCGCGGTGAAGACCAAGGGCTGTTCCGGCCTTGCCTATGATCTTTCCTGGGTGGATGCGCCAACAGCGGGCGATGAAAGCGTCACCGACAAGGGTGTCACGGTACTGGTGGACCGCAAGGCAACGCTGTTCCTGATTGGCACGGTGATGGATTATGAGGTGAAGACCATGTCAGCCGGCTTCACCTTCACCAATCCCAATGAAAAAGGCCGTTGCGGCTGCGGGGAGAGTTTTCACGTTTGATCGAGCGCTAGACGGCGCTTGACCAATCCGCCGCAACAAAGCGATAGCCGCTGCCTTCCTTGGCCAGATAGCCATTGGCCGGGAAGGGAAAATGATAGCCGGTGATGCGGATGCGGTCAGTGGCCACACGGTCAAAAATGCGCCGGCGCGTGGCTTCTGCCGCCACAGCGTCGAAATCGAATACAATGTGG
>JBIIIE010000252.1:0-4616 GCA_044235135.1 Roseomonas sp.
GCGCGGCTATCAGCGGGGGATTTCCTGCTGAACCTTTCTGTGGATGTTTCCTCCGTGGCGCTGGTGCAGCTCTGCCGAGAGATCGGCGCGCTTTACCTTGATACCTGCGTGGAGCCCTGGGCCGGCGGCTATATGGACCCAGCGCTTTCGCCATCCCAGCGTTCCAATTATGCGTTGCGCGAAAGCGCGCTCGCGCTCAGGAACGGGGCGGGGCCAACAGCGGTCATGACGCATGGCGCCAATCCCGGCCTGGTTTCGCATTTCGTGAAGCAGGCGCTGCTGAATATCGCGCAAGATACCGGCCATGGCGTGAACACACCGCAATCCCGCGCGGATTGGGCAAGCCTGGCGTGCGACCTTGGCATCAAGGTCATTCATATCGCGGAACGCGATACCCAGGTGGCTGGCAATATGCCGAAGCGCCGTGGTGAATTCGTCAATACCTGGTCCATTGATGGCTTCACTGGTGAGGGATGCCAGCCGGCGGAACTTGGCTGGGGCAGTCATGAAAAAGCTTTGCCTGTAGATGGTGAGCGGCACAGCTTCGGCTGCGATGCGGCGATCTATCTTATGCGCCCGGGTGCCGCAACGCGCGTGCGCAGCTGGACACCGCTGGAAGGCCCGATGCAGGCCTTCCTGATCACGCATAATGAGAGTATCTCGATCTCCGATTACTATACCTTGCGTGATGCGGCGGGTGCCGTTTCCTATCGTCCGACGGCGCATTACGCCTATCATCCCTGCGATGACGCGGTGCTGTCCTTGCATGAATTCGCTGGCCGAAACTGGGAACTTCAGCAGGAAAAGCGCCTGATGATGGACGAAATCAGCTCTGGCATGGATGAACTTGGCGTTTTGCTGATGGGCCACAAGAAGGGCGCCTATTGGTATGGATCACGCCTGACGATTGAGGAAGCGCGCGCCTTGGCGCCCTATAATAACGCGACGTCACTTCAGGTTTGCGCCGCCGTGCTGGCAGGGCTGGTTTTCGCCATCGAAAATCCGGCGCTGGGTGTGGTTGAGGCGGATGAGCTTGACCATGCCCGCATTCTGGATATTTGCCTGCCCTATCTGGGTGAAATGGCGGGCGTCTATTCGGATTGGACGCCATTACAGGGGCGCGCAACGCTGTTCCCTGAGGCGCTTGACGCGGCTGACCCCTGGCAATTCGCCAATTTCCGCGTGGTCTGAAGCTAACTTATCGGGCCTTGGCTGCACATGAGCCAAGGCCCGGCTTCTCGCCCGGAATCAGTTGGCTACTTCAAGCGTTGAGACCTGCTTCCTTGCCTGTTCCAAGAGTTGGGCAGGGCCGTTCACCTGGTTTGTGGTCATGGCCTCCTGCGGACTTATCGCGTATTTATGCCGCGCTGATTACTCAGTTAGGCCGCCTGGTGTTCAAAGGCGAGGGGGCTTTTTCCCCAAAAGCTGAATGCCTTCGGCGCGGGTTATAAAACCCCTTGATGTATTGGAAGATGGTGGTTTCGGCTTGGCGGCGGGTTTCCCATGTCCTGCGCCAGATCAGCTCGGCCTTGATCGTTTTGAAGAATGTCTTGACAACGGCATTGTCATAATAACTGCCCTTGCCACTCATTGACGACTGCAAGCCGTGTTAGACCAGGGTTTTCTGGTAGTCGTGCGAACAGTATTGGCTGCCACGGTCGCTATGGAAGACGCAGCCAGGCGGTGTGGACCGCAGCGCAACGGCCATTTCCAGTGCGCGGATCGTCAGAATCCGTTTCATATCAACGCGGACGGTCCAGCCGATCACGCGTCGGGAGTTCAAGTCACGTGATCCAGAAATTGGAAGCAGAGCATCTCCAGCGGTCTTTCCGCCTTTCATTGTGCTGTAATCAATCAGTCGTCGGCATGTCATGAGGCGTTGTTACGAATTCTCGTCATATCATGGAGGACGAGTTACCATGCTCAAGCTGCGCCACCTTCTGCTTTCGTCTGCGCTTTGCTTTGCCGTTCCCGCTTTGGCGGATCAGCGCTTCGAAGCAACCTTGGCCGGTCATGCCATTCTGCCTGCTTTCACCATGGCAGTACCACCGGCAGATGCGCCACGCGATGCGCTGGTTTCTGGAAAATTCGCGGGGCCTGGCAATTTGCGCGTTGATACGCCGGGTGCGGTCATGGGTGATACTGGCGCGATGCATGGCAATCGCCAGACGGGCATTGCCTTTCCCTTCATTGGTCAACCTGTCCAAGGCTTTTCCGGCATCAAGCCGGTTGCGAATGAACCCGGCCATTACTGGGTTCTGACCGATAACGGCTTCGGTAATCGTCGCAACAGCCCGGATGCGCTGCTGATGTTCCACAAGGTCCGGCCGGATTGGACCACCGGTCAGGTGGCGCTGCTGCAAACAACTTTTCTGCGCGATCCGCTGCGGCGCATTTCCTTCCGCATCGCCTATGAAGGTACGGAACAACGCTATCTGACCGGAGCTGATTTCGATCTTGAGAGCATTCAGCCGCTCCAGGACGGAAGCTTCATGATCGGTGATGAATTTGGCCCCTTCCTCATTCACATCTCCGCCGATGGCATTGTCCAGCGCGTCATTGAAACGCGCCTGGATGGTCAGGTTTTGATGTCACCTGATCACCCGGCGCTGCAGGTTGCCGCAAGCCCTACAGCTGGGGTTTCTTTTCGCGTGCGGCGCTCTGGTGGCTATGAGGGCATGGCGCTGACGCCGGATGGTCAAACGCTTTGGGCATTGCTGGAGCAGCCCCTTTTCGCGGCCAATTCAGATCAGCCCGAAGGCCAGTTCCTCCGCATTCTTGAATTCAGCGTACCGCGCATGGCGTGGACCGGGCGCAGCTTGCGCTACCGGCTGGAAGCCGGCGCCACGGCCATTGGGGACTTCAATTTCATTGATGCAACCCGTGCCTTGGTGATTGAGCGCGACAATGGCGAGGGCGATCCGGGCCTTGCTTGCGCCCAGGGTGTGCGGCCTTCCGCAGAGCAACCTTGCTTCCCGCTGCCTGCGCGCTTCAAGCGGGTGTATCTGGTGGATATGGCACAAACAGATGCAGAGGGTTTCGTGCGCAAGATCGCGCATATTGATCTGATGTCGATCCGCGATCCCGAAGGCCGCGCGCGGGTCAGGGGTGATCTTCCTGCCAATACGCCGCGTGACCGCTTCACTTTCCCCTTCTTCACGATCGAAAATGTGGCGGCAGTGGATGGTGATCACATTATCGTCGGCAACGACAATAACCTCCCCTTCAGCGCTGGGCGTCAATTTTTCCGGGCTGATGCGAATGAAGTCATCCTGCTGCGCGTTCCGGAATTGCTGCGCGCACGGTAACCATTAGGCCAAACTTCGCCGCGTGGTAGGGTGCTGAGCATGCAACCGCCACGCGGCTTTTGTCACAAAATTTTCATAAAAAATTCAACTATACGCGATTGATCGCCTGGGCTCCTCGCGTTGGTCTCAATGAATAATGAGGAGATCCTTCTTGAGAAAAAGCGCCGCACCCAAGAAACGCGTCAAGGCAGCAGGAAAATCTGTGACACCTGTTAGGGTAGCTGCTAAAGCCACGGGCAACGCTGGCGCATCGCCTCTGACTGGGGCTCAAGCATCAAAATCGTCTTCCATGTCTAGGATGAAGGCGCCAAAACCCGAAAAGATCCGGAAGGAAGAACTTAACTTTTCTGTCACTCAAGCATTTCGCCGGAAGTTCAAGCAAGCGGCACGCGAAGCCGGACACAAAAAGTCGGTTTTCCTGGAAATCCTCCTTATGCATTGGGAGGAATGCGAACAAATACCACCATCCGGCGCCAGCCTCTGATCCGCCGCAAGTAACCCCAATGCCTTTTGCTGGATTTCCAGCAGGTGCTTTAGAAGCCAGGATAGGCACGGCCAAGCAGCCCTCAGCCATGGAGTTATCACATGAATAAGGCCTTTGATCTCGTGGTGATCGGCGCGGGTATTCTTGGCCTTGCTCATGCGCTGCATGCGGCGCGCCGCGGCTTGAAGGTCGCAGTGCTTGATCGCGAGGCGCAGGCCAATGGAGCCAGCATTCGCAATTTCGGCTTTGTGACCGTCACCGGGCAAGCCGCGCATAAAACCTGGGCACGCGCGCGCCGTTCCCGTGATCTTTGGGCTGAAGTGGCGCCGCTGGCTGGCATTCCGGTTCATCACCGCGGCTTGCTGATGGCGGTCCGGCGGCCCGAGGCGGTCAGCGTCCTGCAAGAATTCCTGGCAAGCCCGATGGGCGATGGCTGCCGCCTGTTGGAAGGCGCCGAAATTCCGGCGCCGCTCCGCAATGCTGAACTCCTGGCCGCGCTGCATAGCCCGCATGAGCTTCGGGTGGAAAGCCGAGAGGCGATTCCGCGCCTGGCCCGCTGGCTTGAACAGACGCTTGGCGTGAGGTTCTTTTGGCGCTGCGCTGTGCGTGAAATCGCCTCAGGGCAAGTGACGTCAACCGAGGGCGTTTTCCACGCGCCACGCATCGTAGTGTGCCCAGGCCCGGATATTTCCACGCTGTTCCCGGATGCCTTTGCGCGTCGTCAGGTCACGCTCTGCAAGCTGCATATGCTGCGCCTGGCCGACCCTGGTTGGCGCCTGCCCGCTGCCATCATGAGCGATCTTGGGCTGCATCGCTATCGCGGT
>JBIIIE010000253.1:0-4595 GCA_044235135.1 Roseomonas sp.
CGATACCCCTGGCGGGAGACTTAGGATTTGACGGCGCGGCTCACGAACCGGCGCAGATTGGCGCTGAGCGTGCCGATATCGCCGGAAGCAATCAGATCCGCTGCCTTGGCCGAGGAATACTTGTCCAGCCGGCGCAGCATGTCGGAAATATCGCGATCCACCAGATGCACCAGCGCACCGGTCTTGATCGGCGGGCCTTGCTTGCCCTGCCAATCCAGCCCCGGATGCACACGCTGCGCGCGCCAGCGTTTCGCGCCGCGCTGAAAAAGGCGCGGGACGGAAGTGGTGCCGAAACTCCCCGCCCAACCGTGGCGGAGCAGCCTTTCGCCCACGTAATTGTCCACGGGCACCTGATGCCAGGCGAATGTGCTGGTCGCGATGACGCGGCGGATTTCTGCGGCAAGCGCGCCATCCACGCGTTCATCCGCATCCAGTTCCAGAATCCAATCGCCCGTGCAGGCGGCAATGCCGGCATTGCGCCGGTCGCCCTCCAATTCCCAAGCGCCTTCCAGCACTTTGGCGCCCGCTGCGCGGGCAAGGGCGGCGCTTCCATCCGTGGTGCGGTCCAGCACCACCACAATCTCATCAGCGAAAGCGGCGGAGGCGAGGCAATCGGGCAGCCGCGCTTCCTCATTCCGCGCGACGATCAGGATGGAGAGTTTCGGCGTCACGCCGGCACCCGCGCGGCCCGGACGATCAGCGCCTCGGTAGCCTCCAATACCCGCGCCACGGGCAAATCTTCCATCGCGCCCTGACCAGCAGGGCCATCGGCCAGCACGGCCTGCGCCTTTGGGCCGGCGGGGCCGTATTCATCGGAAGGGGTCGGTCCAAACAGGCCAAGCGTGGGCACGCCCGCGGCAGCGGCGAGGTGCATCAGGCCAGAATCATTGCCGATGAAGATGGCGGCGCGCGCGAGCACCGCTGCCACTTCGGGCAGGTCCAGCTTGCCCACCAGGTCAAGCGCCTGGGGCAGCGCGGTCAGAACGGGGGTCGCCATGCTGCGTTCCTGATCCCCCGGCCCGCCCAGAATGGCAATCCCGGCGCCGGGAAGGGCGCCATCCGGCGCCGTCAGCCGCAGCGCCAATTCAGCGAAGCGATCCGCCGGCCAGACCTTGCGGTGCCAATTGGCGGTTGGCCCCAGCACCAGCCAGGGGCGGCCTGCCGGCAGCAGCGCCGCCGCCCGCGCGACATCTTCCGGTGCAGTCCAAATGACCGGCAAAGGCGGGGGGCTCACCCCCAATAGTGCCGCCAAATGCGTCAGCCGATGCCCGGGCCGCCGCCCGCCCCGGATCACCCGACGGTCCCGCGTCCATAGCAGCCAGGCAATGGCCGAGGCACGCAAATCCACCACCAAATCCCAGCGCGTGAACGCAAGCGCGCCCCAGATTTCCAGCCAATGCAGCGAATAGCGCCGCTTTTCCACCGCAATCAGCCGATCAAGCCGCGGCATGCGGCGAAACACGCCCTCCGCCACCCGCCCGCAGACAATGGTGAAGCGCGCATCCGGATGCTTCCGCGCCAGATGATCGAGCAGCCCGGTGGACAGCACCGCATCGCCAATGCGGGTTGAGGAGATGAAAAGAATGCGCACGGGGCGCCCTTACCACTTCCCGCGCCCGAGGGGGAGGTTGCAGCGGCGCCCCCGCCGACACAGGTTTAGCCCATGAACATCGCGCTGCTGCCGGATCGAACCGTTTTGGAAATCTCGGGGGAGGACCGCCTCACCTTCCTGCAGGGGTTGGTGTCCAATGACGTGACCAAGGCGCGGGCCGATCAGGCGATCTGGGCCGCGTTGCTGACGCCGCAGGGCAAGTGGCTCGCGGATTTCTTTGTGATTACAACGAATGATGCGCTGCTGCTGGATGTGGAAGCAGCGCAACTTGCCATGCTGATCACGCGCCTCAGCCGCTTCAAGCTGCGCGCCAAGGTGGCCTTCCGCGATGCCTCTGCCGATTGGCGCGTTCATGCCGCTTGGGGAGAAGGGCCGCCGCCCGAGGGGATTGCGGCGCGCGACCCTCGGCTGCCAGGGGCGGGCTGGCGCGTGCTGTCGCCCTCCCCCCTGCCCACGAATACCGGCGTTGAGGATTACGCCGCGCATCGCCTGGCCTTGGGCCTGCCGGACGGGTCGAAGGATATGGAGGCCGAGAAATCCGTGCTGCTGGAAGGCGGTTTTGATGAGCTCAACGGCATTTCCTGGACCAAGGGCTGCTACATGGGCCAGGAATTGACGGCGCGGACGCGCTATCGCGGCCTTCTGAAGCGCCGGCTGGTGCCGGTTGCGATCGAAGGCGCGGCGCCGGCACGCGGCACCCCTATTCTGGCAGGGGATGGCGCCGAGGCCGGGGAGATGCGCTCAAGCCAAGGCGCGCGGGGCTTGGCGCTGCTGCGGCTGGAATGGCTGGATAAGGGGGTGCTCACGGCAGGCGGGGCACGCCTGACGCCGAAACCACCTTCCTGGATGAAATTGCCGGAGGATAAGCCATGACCGAAGCAGATCACGGCCCTGGGGTGCGCCTGCCGCCACCGGTGCTGGTGGGGGGCGTGTTGGCGCTGGCCTGGTTCGCGCATCTTTTCTTCCCGGTGCTGCTCGGCCCGCCCTTGCCGGATTACGGCGTGCTGGTGATTTTTCTGGGTGTGGCGCTGATCGGCTGGGCGTTGCTGGCGCTGGTCAAGGCGGGCAATGACCCAAGACCGGACAAGCCCGATGCGGCCATCGTGACTACCGGGCCGTTCCGCTTCAGCCGCAACCCGATCTATCTTGGCTTTCTGGTCGTGGTGCTGGGCTTTGCGCTGCGTTGGGGTGACCTTTGGGGCTGGCTTGCCTTGCTGGCCTGCCATTTGGCGCTGGATCGGCTGGTGGTGGCGAAGGAAGAAGCCTACCTCACGACGCGTTTTGGCGCAGTTTATGAGGGCTATCGCAAGCGCGTCAGGCGCTGGGTTTAGCGCCTGCTGCTTAGGCCGCCACCAGCCGCTCGGCCAGGCTTTGGAACATGGGCAGCCCATCCTCGCCGCCCATCAGCGGGTCAACCAAATCTTCCGGATGCGGCATCAGCCCGCAGATACGCAGATTGGGTGAGAGAATGCCCGCGATATTGCGCGCGCTGCCATTGCGATTGGCGGCTTCCGTCGCCTTTCCCGCTGCATCCACATAGCGAAACGCAACCAGCCCTTCGCCTTCCAGTCGATCCAGCGTTGCTTCATCGGCAAAGTAATTGCCATCGCCATGGGCCATCGGCGCGCGGAAGCAATCGCCCTGCTGCCAATGCGCGGTAAAGGCCGTATCAGCGCGTTCCACCCGCAAGCGGCAATCCATGGAAAGAAACCGCAGCGAGGCATTGCGCAGCAAGCCACCCGGCAAAAGCCCGGCTTCGATCATGATCTGAAAGCCGTTGCAGACCCCAAGCACATGTCCGCCGGCGGCGGCAAAATCCTTCACCGCGCGCATGATGGGGGACTGCGCCGCCATGGCGCCGCAGCGCAGATAATCGCCATAGGAAAACCCACCCGGCAGCACCACCAGATCAAGCCCTTGGGGCAGCGCCGCTTCACGGTGAAACAACATCGCCGGTTCACGGCCTGAAGCGCGCTTCAGCGCAAGCCGCATATCCCGCTCACGATTGGTGCCAGGGAATACAATGATCGCCGCCTTCATGGCCTTCAGGTCCTGATAATGCGGAGCCAATGCAGCCCGCCCATGAATACCATTGTCACCAGCGCCGCGAGTGCCGCCGCTGTCACCCAGCGATTGATCGTGCGCTTCCCACGCGTCACCATATTGCCGCGCTTCACCGCCGGCACACGCTGTTCACGCCAGCGCAAGCCCATGGCGATCAGCACGGTCAATACCAGCATCGCGATCAGGCTGGCCTTGACCATCTCAGACGATCTCCACCCGGAAGCTTTCGATGACCGTATTGGCGAGCAGCTTGCGCGCCATATCCTCAGCGGCCTGTTTGGCGCGGGCAGGATCGGTTTCCGCAAGGTCAAGTTCAATCACCTTGCCAGCGCGCACATCACGCACGCCGCCAAAGCCCAAGCCTTCCAGCGCATGGCCAATGGCCTTGCCCTGAGGGTCCAAAACGCCCGCCTTGGGCATCACATAGACGCGGAGTTTCATATCGCGACATTCCATCAATGGTACGAAAGCTCAAAAGCACTGGATTTGGTTTGGCACATTCGATTCACGCCTCCGGTGCTCGGCTGCGCCTGCGCCCTCCGGCGATCGGAACTTGTCTGGCACATCCGATTCACGCCTCCGGTGCTCGGCTGCGCCTGCGCCCTCCGGCGATCGGAACTTGTCTGGCACATCCGATTCACGCCTCCGGTGCTCGGCTGCGCCTGCGCCCTCCGGCGATCGGATGTGCTCATTGAATGGCCTCCGGCCCCTTCATGTCGCGCACACCGGCTTCGGGCAGGATGCCAAGGCGCCGGGCCACTTCCTGATAGCCTTCCTCAACCTTGCCGAGGTCGCGGCGGAAGCGGTCCTTGTCCATTTTCTCGCCGGTCTTGGCATCCCAAAGCCGGCAATTATCCGGGCTGATCTCATCGGCCAGCACGATGCGCATTTCCTCATTTTCCCAAAGCCGGCCGAATTC
>JBIIIE010000254.1:0-4585 GCA_044235135.1 Roseomonas sp.
CCAATCGCCGCGCATCTCCGTTTCATCATGGAAGAAATCCGCCCCGAAATGCGGCAATATTTCTTCGAGGATGAAAAGCACGGCACGCCCTTCAGCCGCGACAAGCGCGCCATTGTCTATCAACGCGCCAAGAAGCAATTGGATAAGCGGCCCTTCGGCACGCAATATGATGTTTATGAAACCGGTTTTGAATGGTTGCAGCATTCGCTTGCTGCCCGCGCGCCGGCGCATGAATTGCCGCGCATTCTGATCGGCGGGCCGGCCTGCTCACGGCCTTACTCGGCTTCCATCCTGAATATCTCGGCCATGAGTTTCGGGTCACTTTCCGCCAATGCCATTCGCGCCTTGAACCAAGGGGCGAAGCGCGGCGCTTTTGCGCATGATACGGGCGAAGGCGGGCTCAGCCCCTATCACCGGGAAGCGGGCGGCGATCTGATTTGGGAAATCGGTTCCGGCTATTTCAGCGCGCGCAACCCGGATGGCAGTTTTTCGCCGGAACGCTTCGCGGAGGTTGCTGCGCTGGATCAGGTGAAAATGGTGGAACTCAAGCTCAGCCAAGGTGCCAAGCCTGGCCATGGAGGTGTGCTGCCCGCCGCCAAAGTCAGCGCCGAAATCGCCGCCACGCGCGGTGTGGCGATGGGGCAGGATTGTGTTTCCCCGCCCGCGCATACTGCCTTTTCCACACCGGTTGAGATGATGCGCTTCATTGCGGAGATGCGGCGGTTATCCGACGGCAAGCCTGCGGGCTTCAAGCTTTGCATTGGTCACCCTTGGGAATTCCTCGCCATCTGCAAGGCGATGATTGCAACCGGCATTGCGCCTGATTTCATTGTGATTGATGGCGCGGAAGGCGGCACCGGCGCCGCACCCTTGGAATTCATGGATCATGTCGGCATGCCGCTGCGTGAGGGTTTGAGCTTCGCCCATAACGCGCTGATCGGCATTGGGCTGCGCGATCAAATCAAGCTTGGCGCCAGTGGCAAGATCGCGAGCGCCTTTGACATGGCACGCGCGCTGGCGCTTGGCGCGGATTGGTGCAATGCGGCGCGCGGCTTCATGTTTTCCATTGGCTGCATCCAATCGCTTTCCTGCCATACGGATCGCTGCCCGACCGGTGTGGCGACACAAGACCCCACACGCCAACGCGCGCTGAGCGTGGCGGATAAGGCGCCGCGCGTGCATCAATTCCATGCCGCCACCTTGGAAGCGCTGAATGAATTGGTTGCCGCAGCCGGGCTTTCGCACCCATCGGAATTGCGCGCGGAACATTTCAGCCGGCGCGTCTCCTCCAGCCAGGTGAAAAGCTTTGCGGAGCTTTACCCGGCTTTGGCGCCCGGCGCCCTGCTGCGCGGCACGGATGATGCGCGCTTTGCCGAAGCCTGGGCGCTGGCGGATGCGCATAGCTTCGCCCCACGCCGCGCGTGAAGGCGCTTTGGCAGCGCTTGCGTCTTTGGGCGCGCGGAGCATTTTCAAGCCAAGTGGGATCACTTGGCGACTCGGAAAATGCGACCAAATACTAGTGTTGCGCGATGGGTTGGCGCTTTACGTCGCGGCGCGAAACCCGCACACACGATGGTATGCGAAGCTGCTCGCCTTGGTCGTTGCAGCCTATGCGCTTTCGCCGATTGACCTGATCCCTGATGCCATCCCCGTGCTTGGGTTATTGGATGAGGTTATTCTGCTGCCCATCGCCATTGCGCTGATTGTGCGCCTGATCCCGGCAGAGATCATGGCGGAAAGTCGCGCTACGGCTCAGGCTATTGTGGACAGGCCGCGCAGCAAGGCGGGTGCGATGATTATCGTCAGCTTTTGGGTCATTTGCCTTGCCGCCCTGCTTTGGTGGGCCTTTGGACCATAGGGGGAAGCCCTTATCCTCATTAGGCCTTCCTTGCCGCGCGCCCGACAGTGCAAGCGCTTTGTCTTTCCGACCATTTCGCCTAGAAATGCATTGCCGGGCGGCATTGCGCGCCCGGTGGAAAGATTGGAAACAGGCACCCATGTCCCATACCAACCTTGCGTCCATCGGCTTTCCGGCAAAGGAAGGGGCGCGTGGCTTCACAACGCGCCCTGAAATCAGCGGGACCTTTGGCGCGGTGGCCTCCACCCATTGGATCGCTTCCCAAGTTGGCATGGCGGTGCTGGAACGCGGCGGCAATGCCTTTGATGCCGCCGCCGCCGCCGGCTTCACGCTGCAAATCGTGGAACCGCATTTGAACGGGCCGGGCGGCGATTGCCCCATTTTGCTCCATAGCGCGCGCACCGGCCAGCAACAGGCGATTTGCGGCCAAGGCCCCGCCCCCGCCGGCTTGAATGTCGCGCTGATGAAGAACCTCGGCCATGAAATCATGCCCGGCACCGGCATGTTGGCCGCACCCATTCCCGGCGCCTTCGATGCCTGGATGCTGATGCTGCGTGACCATGGCACCTGGAAGCCGCGTGACATCCTTGCCTATGCGATAGGCTATGCGCGCCACGGCGCGCCCATGGTGCCGCGCGTACGCGCCACGATTGATTCCGTCAGGCCCTTGTTTGAGGCGGAATGGAAGACCTCTGCCGCGCTTTGGCTGCGGGGTGGCGGGCCAACGCCAGGCGGGCTTTATGCCAACCCGACACTCGCCGAAACCTATGAACGCGTGGTGCGAGAGGCTGAGGCAGCCGGCGGGGATCGCGTGGCGCAAATTGAAGCGGCGCGGCGCACCTGGTATCGCGGCTTCGTCGCGGAAGCGATTGACCGTTTCTGCCGCACAACAGAAGCGATGGACACATCTGGCCGGCGCCATCGCGCCGTGCTGAATGGTCAGGATTTGGCTGGCTGGTTCGCAACTGTCGAAGAACCACTCGGCTTGGATTATCATGGCCATCGCGTGCTGAAATGCGGCCCCTGGAGCCAGGGTCCCGCCATGCTGCAAACGCTCGCCTTGATCGCGGGCGATGACATTGCCGCGATGGACCCTCTGGGGCCGGATTTCATCCATCTGGTGACGGAGGCGATGAAGTTGGCCTTTGCGGATCGCGAGGCGTTTTACGGCGACCCCAATTTCGTTGACGTACCCATGGCGACACTGCTGTCGCCCGCCTATAACGCCGCGCGCCGCGCGCTGATTGGCGCTGCCGCCAGCATGGAATTCCGCCCTGGCTCACCCGATGGCCGCGCCCCGCGCACCGATTACGCCGCCGCCATTCGCCGCGCGCAGGAAATGGCCGCGGCCGCCGGCAGTGGAGAGCCCACCGTATCACGCCTGGGTGCGGCGGGTGGCGACACCTGCCATGTGGATGTGATTGACGCGGCCGGGAATATGGTGAGTGCCACACCTTCTGCGGGTTGGCTGCAATCCTCGCCGGCGATTCCCGAGCTTGGCTTCTGTCTTGGCACGCGCTGCCAGATGTTCTGGCTGGATGAAACGCTGCCCAATGGCTTGCAGCGAGGCAAGCGCCCGCGCACCACGCTGTCACCGGCGCTGGTGCTGCGCGATGGCAAACCCTGGATGAGCTTCGGCACACCAGGCGGAGAGCAGCAGGATCAATGGCAATCCATCATGCTGCTGCGGATGCTGCATCATGGCATGAATATCCAGGAAGCGATTGATGCGCCTTCCTTCCATTCGGAACATTGGATCAGCAGCTTCTGGCCGCGCGGTGCGAAGCCCGGCAAGCTGGTGATTGAAGGGCGCTATGCGCCGGAAGTGCTGGCCGCCCTGAAGGCGCGCGGGCATCAGGCGGAAGCGGGTGGCGATTGGTCCGAAGGGCGGCTGACTGGCGCGCGGCGTGAAGCCGATGGCACCATTCGCGCCGGCGCCAATCCGCGCGGCATGCAAGGTTACGCGGTGGGGCGGTGATGGCCAAAGCCTCTGACAGCAAGCGCGAATATCATGCGCGCAAGCGCATCCTGGTCACAGGCGGCGCCGGCTTTGTCGGCAGCCATTTATGCGATGCGCTTCTGGCTGCAGGGCATGAGGTTCTCTGCGCCGATAATTTCTTCACCGGCAACAAGGCGAATATCGAAGCGCTATTGGATCACCCCTATTTCGAATTGCTGCGCCACGACGTGACCTTCCCGCTTTATGTCGAAGTAGATGAGATCTACAATCTTGCCTGCCCGGCATCACCCATCCATTACCAGCATGACCCAGTGCAAACCATCAAGACCAGCGTGCATGGCGCGATCAATATGCTCGGCCTCGCGAAGCGGCTGAAGGCGCGCATCCTGCAAGCTTCCACCAGCGAGGTTTATGGCGACCCCAATGTGCACCCTCAGCCTGAGGAATATTGGGGCAATGTGAACCCCATCGGGCCGCGTTCCTGCTATGATGAAGGCAAGCGCTGCGCGGAAACCCTGTTCTTTGATTATCGCCGCCAATTTCGCCTGCCCATCAAGGTCGCGCGCATCTTCAATACCTATGGCCCGCGCATGCACCCGAATGATGGGCGCGTGGTATCCAATTTCATTGTCCAGGCTTTGCGCGGTGATCCCATCACGATTTACGGCGATGGCAAGCAGACGCGGTCCTTCTGCTTTGTCTCAGACCTGGTCGAGGGTTTGCGCCGCCTGATGGATTCACCGGAAGACACAACGGGGCCGATCAAT
>JBIIIE010000432.1:0-4538 GCA_044235135.1 Roseomonas sp.
AATCGCAAGCTGGTTATGAATGATGCCGAGGCGAAAAGCGTGCGCCAGGTGTTTGAATTCTTCGCCGAGACAGCCTCTGGCACCGAGACTGTGCAGCGCCTGCAAGCGAAGCGCGTTACCAGCAAATCCGGGCGGCTGCTCAACAAGGGCGATGTCTACAAGATCCTGCACCTGCGCACCTATGTGGGCGAGGTTGAGCACAAGGGGCGCATCTATCCCGGCGAGCATCAGGCGATCGTGCCGCGTGCGCTGTGGAACAAGGTGCATGCGCTGCTGCAAACCAGCCCGCGGGCGCGCGTGGCGCAGAATCGCCGCCACCAGACAGCGCTGCTGAAGGGGCTGATATTCGGCCTGGATGGAAGGGCGCTGTCGCCAACGCATTCGCGCAAGAAGGGCCGGATGTATCGCTATTACGTCGCGCAGCGCGTGTTGAAGGAGGAGCCCACCGGCGGCGATGACATTCTGCGCCGCATTTCTGCCGCGCAAATCGAAGGCGCCGTGATTGGCCAGGTGCGCGCGTTATTGCGCCAGCCGGAAATCGTGGCGGGCGGCTGGCTGGCCGCGCAGCAGGAGGCGCCCGACCTTTCGGAAGAATATACGCGCGATGCCTTGGCGCGGCTTGACCCGCTTTGGGAGGAACTTTTCCCTGCAGAGCAGCAGCGCATCATCCACGCCCTGGTGGACCGCGTGGTGGTTGGCCCGACCGGTGCTGACATCCGGCTGCGCGTGGAGGGGCTGGGCAGCCTAGCGCGCGACCTGGGACGGGGAGGGCGGGCAGCATGACCATGCCGGTATCCCACGTCACTGTCCGTGTACCGCTAACCATCCGCCGGCGCCCTGGGCGCAAGACTCTGGTATCGCTGGGGTTTGGTGCCGACGGCGGACGCATTGCGACCAAGGCCGACCCGGCGCTGGTGAAGGCGCTGGCACGGGCGTTCCGCTATCAGAAGCTGCTCGACGAGGGCCGATATGCCAGCATCAGTGAAATGGCGGCGGCGGAGAAGATCGAGCGGGGGTATCTCGGCACCCTGCTGCGGCTGACGCTGCTGGCGCCGGAAATGGTGGAAGCGATCTTGAACGGGCGGCAGCCGGAGGGGGTGACGCTGCCGGGGTTGCTGGAGGGGGTGCCGGTGGGGTGGGGGGAGCAATGACTAAAGGGCATTGCAAAACCAGCGAGATCGAGCCCGGCCGTGGGGGCGGGGGCGCTGGCTTGCGCGGCCTGAACAAGCTGCTCTGCCGTTCCACCGAGCGCCCGATGAGGGTGATTTGCCAAGCTAATCTGCAATCTCCTCTCCCATTCCCTGGCATTCTCATTTACGTTTCCTCAACAGTCGTGGGGCGGGATTCGCGTAATGGACGTATTTGAATTTCGGGACCAACTCATCGGCGAGTATGAGCGATTCACGCGGTCCTTCGTCAAAATCAAGGCTGAAGACATTAAATGCCATGTGGACGCTGAATACGCCGCGGGTCGTTACTGGCCGCAGCCTATGGTTGGGCTTAATCCTGCCTTCGTTCCGGGCGGCGATATAGGAAAATTCGTCGCCGAAGGACTGCTGCACCCCGAATGTGAGCGCATTTTCCGCTTTGGAAAATCAGAGCATGGCGACGTTGGCACCGCGCTCACTTTGCACAAGCACCAGGAACAAGCGATTCGAGTGGCAGCGCGCCGCGAAGCGTATGTCCTGACCACTGGCACTGGCTCTGGCAAATCGCTGGCCTACTTCGTTCCGATCGTTGATGACGTGCTCCGACGTCGCTCTGCCGGTGGCGCCAAGGGCATTACAGCCATCGTGGTCTATCCGATGAACGCCCTCTGCAACTCTCAGCTCGAGGAGCTGGAGAAGTATCTATCTCTTGGTTACCCGCAGGGCGGCGAGCCCGTTACCTACGCCCGATACACGGGGCAGGAAAATGACGAGGCTCGGCAGAAGCTGGCGGCCAACCCACCTGATATCCTGCTTACCAACTACGTGATGCTTGAATTAATGTTGACTAGGCACTCGGCACCCGACCCGCAGGTGATGGCACACGCTAAAGACTTGCGCTTCCTCGTGCTTGATGAGTTGCACACCTATCGTGGCCGGCAGGGTGCTGATGTTGCGATGTTGGTGCGCCGCGTCAGGGATCGCACCAGTCCGAATCTGCTCTGCGTTGGCACTAGCGCAACCATGGCGACGGAAGGAACCGCAGAGCATCGACGCAGAGCGGTTTCTCGCGTGGCTTCACGCCTTTTTGGGGCAGAGGTCCGACCTGAAAATGTGATTACCGAGACTCTGCACCGCGTCACGGAAGATGCCGCTTCGACCGATCAGGCAAGCTTAGCAGCGTCGATTAAGGCAGGAGTACCCGAGCTAAGCGATTACATATCACTGCGTCGTGATCCCGTCGCTGCCTGGGCGGAGACCACTCTCGGGCTTGAACGCGAGGATGGTCGCGGTGACGGCCGTTGGGTTCGTACAACACGCCCAAAGACGCTGACTGAGGCTGCCGAACTTCTCGCGGCGGCCAGCGGCCAGCCTGCCACTAAATGCCTCGACCATCTGCGGCGGCTGCTACTGCTGGCCTACCGCACGCACGGCGCGGATGGACGGCCGATATTCGCGTTTCGGCTGCATCAGTTTATCGCTGGCGCGGGGGATGCATTCACAACACTCGAACCTGCTGGCAAGCGCTACATCACCCTTAACGGCCAGCAGTTCAAACCAGGTGAGCGCGACAAACCTCTCTTCAATATTGTCTTCTGTCGATCGTGTGGGCAGGAGTATTACCCAGTATGGGCGACCATATCGAACAAGCGAGTGGTACGGATTGACCCGCGCGAACTGAGCGACCGTTCGAGCGATGACGATGAGGGCGGCGCCATCCACGGATATTTCATGCCAGATGCGGAAGGGGAGTTTAGCGCGGACGATTCCGATCACTATCCCGATGAATGGCTAGAGTCGGCAGCAGACGGCAGCCAGCGTGTCAGACAAAACTTCCGATCGATGCGTCCCGTTCCGTTGCGGGTGGCTGCAACCGGTGAGGCAGATGAACGAGGCCTTCCGGGTTGGTTTATTCCGAAGAGCTTCCGCTTCTGCTTGAACCAGCAATGCGACGTCGTATTCGACGGCTCTGTGCGGAGCGAGACCGCAAAACTTGGGTCCCTTTCGGCAGAAGGGCGATCTAGCGCTACCACGGTACTGACCGTAGCAGCCATGCGACATCTTTTGAAGGAAGCTTCACTCCCGGCCGCGGCAAAGAAGCTGCTTGGGTTCACCGACAATCGACAGGATGCATCACTACAGGCAGGCCACCTCAACGACTTCGTGATGATCCTATTGCTGCGCGGTGCGCTGCTTGCTGCTCTGCGCAACCAGGCGGGTGGCTTACTTACGGATGATGTGCTGACTCATCGCGTGTTGGAGCACCTCAGGCTCGTGCCTTCTGATTTTGCGAGTGCACCGGATGCAAAAGGTGCGAAAGCAGAGCAGGCCAGGAAGGCTCTTCGTGATGTTCTCGGTTACCGCCTTTATTTCGATCTGAGGCGGGGCTGGCGCTTCACGCATCCTAACCTCGAGCAGCTTGGCTACCTCTCGATCGGGTACACCTCTCTTACCAACTGTGCAGCCGATCAAGCGGAGTGGACGAAATGCCACCCGCTGCTCGCCGCAGCTTCACCAAGCGTTCGGGAGAAGTTGCTGCGTGACCTTCTTGACCGCATGCGGCGCGGCCTCGCGATTAAAACTATCTACCTAGACGCTGATCATCTGGAGCAGGTGCGCAATCGCTCCTTCTCCGAACTTCGCGAGCCATGGGGTATGGGCGAGGACGAGCGCCCCACCACCGCTGCGGTCATGATTGCCAGGCCACAGCCCGCTACAGGGCGCATTCCTGTTCCTACGATTCATGTGTCCCACCGCTCAACCTTCGGCCGTAAGATCAAAGCTAAGAGTACCTGGGAGGAGGCCGCTACCGCCTTTCCGCAGAAGATCGAGGAGACGACCTACAACGAGATCATCGACGGGATGCTGGATGTCCTTAGCATCTATGGGCTCGCGGAACCGATTGATGTAGAAGGAGGCCAGAAGGGTTTCCGTGTGCCAGCATCTGTGATCGAGTGGCGTATGGGCGATGGCGCGGGTGGCGATAGCACCAACCGCTTTTTCCTGGATCTGTATCACAATGTCGCGGAAATGCTGCGCAGTGATGATCGTTTTCTCCATACACTACAGGCACGCGAGCACACCGCGCAGGTAGATGGGGACGAGCGTCAACGCCGCGAAGATAGGTTCCGCAGCGCGCAGCTCCCAGTGATGTTCTGCTCGCCGACGATGGAACTCGGCGTGGATATCTCGACCCTCAACACTGTGTACATGCGCAACGTACCACCGACGCCAGCCAATTACGCGCAGCGCAGTGGGCGCGCCGGCCGAAGCGGGCAACCGGCGCTCGTTATTACCTATTGCGCGGCGCGCTCGCCGCACGACCAGTACTTCTTTCGGGACCCTGCGCGGATGGTCGCAGGGGCTGTCAATCCGCCTGCAATTGACCTC
>JBIIIE010000026.1:0-15648 GCA_044235135.1 Roseomonas sp.
CTGCAATTGGACCGCGTGCTGGAAGGTATCCAGCAGGAACCGGGGCCGGTGCTCTATACGCTGGTGGATTCAAGCCTGCGCCATGTGCTGGAAGAAGCCTGCCAGCGTATGGGGGTGACGTGTCTGTCACCGCTTGACCCGGTGATGGCGCTTTTGCAGGAAGCAACGGGTGTTCGGGCGCGGGAAAAACGCGCGGCACAGCATGTCATGGATGCGGATTACTTCCGGCGCATTGATGCCATGCATTACGTGCTGTCGCATGATGATGGGCAGGGCACGGTGGGCATTCGGAATGCCGATGTGGTGCTGGTGGGTGTATCGCGCAGCAGCAAGACACCGACCTGCTTTTACTTGGCCAATCGCGGCATCAAGGCAGCAAATGTGCCGATTGTCCCAGGTGCCAGCCTGCCGGAGATCTTGAACGATCCGCCCTGCCCCGTTGTCGGGCTTTATATCGAGGCGAATGCGCTGATTGATATTCGCCGGCATCGTTTGAAGATTATTGGTGGCCAAGGCGTGCGGCATGATACCACCGAATATATTGATCCCGAGGCGGTGAAGGCGGAGATCATCGCCGCGCGGCGGCTTTGTACCTCGCAGGGCTGGCCGGTGATTGATGTGACACGCCGTAGCATTGAAGAAACGGCAGCAACTATTCTGCAATTGATGGAAGCCTGGCACGCCCGGCGGCGAGAGGTGAAGGCTGCCCCAGCGCCGGAGGACCCTGCCGCTGGTGTGATCGGCAAGGTGTGAGAATGGCGGCTGCGAAAATACCTGATGTTGCATCGCTGGAACGCGCTTGCCTGACCGCCGTGCCTGCGCAGCGTGTCGCCTTCGATGGTAGCTTTGTGGTGCGGAGCTTTTTGGGCGGCACGGGGCGGGCCAATGCGGCGAGTTCTCTATGGCCCGCAGATGATCGCGATTTGGCGGCGCGTGTTGCGCGGATTGAAGCCAGGTATGAGGCGCAGGATTTGCCGGTGCGGTTTCGCTCCATGCCACTCGACCCGCCAGGCTTGGCGGAAATGCTCTCGGCACGGGGCTATGTGACAAGGGATGAGACGATCATTTTTGTTGTGCCTGCTGAAGACATCGCGCGCGCGGATGCTGATGTGGTGGTATTGCCGGCCCCTGATGCAAATTGGATGGCGGTGACTGCAACAGCCGAGCATCAGGTGCCAGCACGGCGCGCGGAGAAAGAGCGCGCGGTTGGCATGATGATGGTGCCCGCGGCGTGGCTGACCTTGCATGAAGCTAGCAAGCCAGTTGCGTGTTTGTCGGTTGTTGCGGATGGGGAGCTGGCGGGGTTTTTCGATCTGGCTGTGGTGCCAGAGGCGCGCCGCTGCGGCCTTTCGACCCGCATCACCCGCGCGGCGGCGCATTGGGCCAAGGCGCAAGGCGCGCACTGGATATGGGCGCAAGTGGCCGCAAGCAATCAGCCATCCATTGCGGCGCAACAAAGCCTCGGCATGCGGGAAGCCTATCGCTACGTCTATTACATGTGGCCGCAGGATAAGGTGCCGAAGATGCGCTTCGGGTAATGGGTGCGGCGGGCTGGGCCTTGGTGGTGTTCCATCAAGGCCCAGCCGCATTCATCACGGAACGAGAATCGTGCTGCCGGTGGTCTTGCGCGCTTCGAGCGCGATATGGGCAGAAGCCGCATCCTTCAGCGCATAGCTTTGATTGACGCGGATCTTGACGGCGCCGGAGGCCACAACCTCAAACAAATCATTGGCGCGTGCGACCAGGTCATCACGCTGCGCGGTATAGGTCGCGAGTGTGGGTCGCGTGACATAGAGCGAGCCCTTGGCGGCGAGAATGCCGAGATCCGGAATGGCAACCGGGCCGGAGGCATTGCCATAGGAAATCATCAGGCCATAGGGTGCCAGGCAATCGAGCGAGGTGAGGAAACTATCCTTGCCGACGCTGTCATAAACCACAGGCAGCATTGCGCCCTTGGTGATATCCTTCACGCGGGCGGGAATATCGTCACTGGTGAGCAGCGCATGATCCACGCCATGTTCCTTCACCAGCGCGGCCTTTTCCGGCGTGCTGACAACGCCAATCACGGTGCAGCCAAGATGCTTCGCCCATTGACTGAGGATCAGACCAACCCCGCCGGCGGCAGCATGGATCAGCACCGTTTGGCCAGCCTTGGCAGCGTAGCATTTCTTGATCAGGAAGGCCGCCGTCATGCCTTGCAGCATCATCGCCGCACCCTGTTCGAAGGTGATCGCCTCCGGCATTTTCACCAGACGATCAGCCTTGATGGTGCGCGCTTCCGCATAGGCGCCGATTGGCCCAGTGGCGTAGGCGACGCGATCACCGACCTGTACCTCGGTAACACCTTCGCCAATAGCTTCCACAATGCCGGAGGCTTCCATGCCAATGATGGCCGGCATGCTGGGCGCCTTGTAGAGGCCGGTGCGGAAATAGACGTCAATGTAATTCAGGCCGACAGCCTTATGGCGTACCAGCGCCTCACCGGGTTTGGGGGAAGGAAGGGGGACCTCCTCCCAAACCATTTTCTCCGGGCCGCCGGTTTCATGGATGCGGATGGCGTGATTCATGGGGGTATCCATCAGGGGCGCTTAAGGGGCGCCGGGGGGGTTGAGAGGGAGAAGAAGCGCGCGGCTTTCAAGGTCCAGAAGAAAGCGCTTTGTAGCCGGTCCGTCGCCGCCGGAATAGCCGCCGAGCGACCCATCTGCCGCCACGACACGGTGGCATGGAATGATGATGGGAATGGGATTGGCGCCATTGGCCCCGCCGACCGCACGAGGGGCGGAACCGATGGCGCGGGCGATATCGGCATAGCTTCGGGTCTCCCCTGGCGGGATCGCGCATAGCGCTGCCCAGACGCGTTTCTGGAAATCGGAGCCATGGGGTGCCAGGGGCAAGTCAAAGCTCAGGCGCTTCCCGTCGAAATAAGCCTGCAACTGGTCTCTGGCGCGGCGGAGCAGGGGGGTTTCTTCCTGATCTCGCCCGCGGCCCCAATCAAGCGCAACAATGGCGCCATCATCTTCCGAGATGGTGAGATCGCCGAGATTGGTGAGGAGAGAAAGTTGCGGCATGACGCAGGGGCGAAGTGGCATTATGGCTGGGCAGCGTCAAGCGGCGGCGCGGTTGATGACAATTCAGGAGGGATGCCCGTGGATGAGATGAAAGCCGAAGCGCAGCAGGTGGGCGATCCACCGCTTTATTTTCAGGCGCATGTTTTCGTCTGCTGCAATCGGCGGCCTGATGGGCATAAGCGCGGTTCCTGCGCGGCACGCGGCAGCGAAAGCCTGCGTGATTACATGAAGGCGCGCGCCAAGGAGCTGGGGCTGGCCGGGGTGCGGGTGAATATGGCCGGCTGCCTGGACCGCTGCGAGTTCGGGCCCACCATGGTGATCTACCCCGAGGGTATTTGGTATAAGGTCGAAACGAAAGACGATATTGATGAGGTTTTAGAGACACATCTACGGCAGAAGGGGCGTGTAACCCGGTTGATGCTGACAGAGCACGATGTCCCGCCAGCCAAAGTTTGAGGGCCATTTAGTGTTTCACGTGAAACGAGGCCTTTAGGTGAGCGCCGCCGATACGATCTATGCCTTGGCGAGCGGTGGCGCGGCCGGCGCTGTTGCGGTGCTGCGGCTATCAGGGCCGGGTTCCGCTGAGGCTGTGCAGCGCTTGGCTGGTGGCCTGCCGCCCCCACGACATGCAAGCTTGCGCCGGTTGCGCGCCGCCGATGGCGAAACCCTGGATCATGCTTTGGTGCTGTGGTTCCCCGGCCCGGCTTCCTATACCGGTGAGGATGCGGCGGAATTCCATCTGCATGGTGGGCGCAGCGTCATAGCCGGGGTGGTGGAAGCGCTGGCGGTGGCGGGGTTGCGGCAGGCAGAGCCCGGCGAATTTACCCGCCGCGCCTTTCTGCACGGTAAGATGGACCTGACCGCCGCCGAGGGCATTGCTGACCTGATCGCTGCCGAGACTACTGCGCAGCGCCGCCAGGCGTTGCATCAGGCAGGTGGCGGCCTCGCCAGGCTTTACGGCGGTTGGGCTGAGCGTTTGGCAAGGCTGCTGGCCCATCAGGAGGCGGCGATTGAATTTGCCGAGGATGGCCTTCCGACCGATCTTGACGCCAGGGCACGCGCAGGGGCAGGGGAGCTGCGTGCGGAAATCAAGGCGCATCTGGCCGATGCAAGGCGCGGCGAATTACTGCGTGAGGGCTTGGTCTTTGCCATCATCGGTGCCCCAAATGCCGGAAAATCATCCCTTCTCAATGCCTTGGTTGGCAGGGAGGCTGCCATTGTCTCTGCCCGCGCCGGCACGACGCGCGATATTGTGGAGGCAAGGTTGGATCTGGCGGGGGTGCCGGTGACGCTTTCAGATACGGCGGGGCTGCACGAAGCCAGTGATGAGATTGAGGCGGAGGGGATCAAGCGCGCCGAGCGTCGGGCAGAGGAAGCACAGCTCGTCATCACCGTTTTCGCTGCCGACCAGGCACCCGATGCCGAAACGCTGCGCTGGGTGGGGCCGGAAGCGCTGGTGCTGGTCAATAAATGCGATTTGGTTGTCCCACCAAGCCAGATCGGCGGGGTCAAAGCCCTGGTTGTATCCGCGCGCGACGGGACTGGCCTTGGCGCGGTGCGCGACCGGCTGGCGGAAGCCGCGCTGCGCCTGACCGGCGCTGGCGAAGGCAATCAACTCACGCGGCCACGCCATAGGGCCGCATTAACGGAAGCGGCTGCGCTTCTTGCCGAGGCTGAGGCCGCCGATCTGCCGGAACTGACCGCTGAGGCCCTGCGCGCCGCGCTCGTGGCCTTGGGCCGCCTGACGGGACGCCTTGGGGTGGAGGAAATTCTGGATATTGTCTTCAGGGACTTCTGTATCGGCAAGTAATGCTGATATAGGCGGCGCATGACGGGCGTGGATTTGACCTTTGACGTTGTGGTGGTGGGCGGCGGCCATGCCGGCTGTGAGGCTGCGGCGGCTGCAGCGCGCTGTGGCGCACGCACACTACTGCTCACCCATAAGATTGAAACCATTGGCGAAATGTCCTGCAACCCAGCCATTGGCGGGGTGGGCAAGGGGCATCTGGTCCGCGAAATTGACGCGCTGGATGGCATCATGGCGCGCGCGGCGGATGCCGCTGCCATTCATGTCAAAATGCTCAATCTGTCCAAAGGCCCGGCGGTGCGCGGGCCGCGCGCCCAGGCGGACCGGCGGCTTTATCGGGAGGCTGTGCAGGCGCTGCTCCGCGCTCAGCCGGGCCTTACGATCATGGCTGGCGGTGCTGAGGGGCTGGAACTCGACCAGGCCGGCGCGCTGGCGGCGATCATCACGGGTGATGGCCAACGCATTCGCTGCGGGGCGGCCATTATCACCACAGGCACATTCCTGCGCGGTGAAATCCATATCGGCGAAAAGCGCTTCCCTGCGGGTCGGGTGGGTGATGCGCCGGCGATTGGCCTGGCGCTGGCCTTTGAGCGCATCGGACTGCCGCTGGCGCGGCTGAAGACCGGAACGCCGCCCCGGCTTGATGGCCGCACGATTGATTGGGCGGCGCTGGAAGCGCAGCCTGGGGATGATCCGCCGGAGCCTCTTTCCTGGCTTACAAGGCGCATCACCAATCGCCAGGTGACCTGCGGGATCACCGCGACGACACCTGAAACCCACGCCATCATTCGGGAAAATTTACAGTCAAGCGCCGTTTATGGCGGGCGCATCCAGGGGGTGGGGCCGCGCTATTGCCCTTCCATCGAAGACAAGGTGGTCCGGTTTGCCGAGCGCGAACGCCATCAGATTTTCCTCGAACCTGAAGGGCTTGATGACCCGACAGTCTATCCGAATGGGATTTCCACCAGCCTTTCGGAAGCGGTGCAGGAACAGGTGGTGGCTTCCATCCCCGGTTTGGCCAGGGCGCGCATTCTGCGCCCAGGCTATGCTATCGAATACGACCATATAGACCCGCGCGCCCTAACCCCCATGCTCGAACTCCGCCAAGTGCCGCGCTTGTTCCTGGCCGGGCAGATCAATGGCACTACCGGGTATGAAGAAGCCGGCGCCCAGGGGCTGATGGCCGGGATCAATGCCGCCCGCCGCGCTTCTGGCGCAGCGCCTGAGGCCGTTTTTACCCGCAGTGAGGCCTATATCGGCGTGCTGGTGGATGATTTGACACTCCAGGGCGTTTCCGAACCCTATCGCATGCTGACCGCGCGGGCCGAACACCGGCTTTCCCTTCGGGCGGATAATGCGGGGCTGCGGCTGACAGATCGGGGCATTGCCTGGGGCTGCGTAGGGGCAGAGCGTGCGGCGCGCCATAAGGCCTTCGCGGAAAGTGTCTCCGCCGCTTTGGCGCGTGCGGCGACGGATGGCGCTTCGCCTGCAGCTCTGGCGGGTCTAGGTATAGCAGTTAATCAGGATGGCCGGCGCCGGTCGGTGTTGGAAGTCCTCGCCCTGCCCGGAATCGCGATGGAACGCGTCGAAGCCGCCTTTCCCTGGCTGGGTGACCTTTCTTCGGCGGTTCGCACGCAACTCGAAGCTGAAGCGCTCTACGCCCCCTATCTCCGCCGCCAGGAAGCCGAACGTCGCCTGCTGGAACGCGAGGAGAAGGCGACCATCGCCGAGACGCTCGATTTCGATGCGGTTGATGGGCTCTCTGCCGAAATGCGCCAACGATTGAAGGCCGCGCGTCCTGCCACTCTTGGCGCGGCGGGCCGCATCCCGGGCGTCACCCCGGCCGCTGTAGCGGCGCTTGCGGTGCATCTGCGGCGCGACGCGCAGCGTTTCACGTGAAACAAGACCCTGAATCAGCAGCGCGGCTCGCAGCGTATCGGGATTTGCTGCTGCGCTGGAACCAGCGCATCAATTTGATTTCGGAAGACACAGCGGCAGAGGTGGATCGGCGCCATATAGCCGATTGCGCTCAGTTGCAGCCGCTTCTGCCTAAGGAAGGGCCGATCGCCGATATCGGCTCCGGCGCTGGCTTGCCGGGCCTGGTGTTGGCCGCACAAGAGCCTGGCCGCGAAATCCACCTTGTGGAGTCTGATAAGCGCAAAGCAGCCTTTTTGGTTGAGGCCAGCGCCCAGTTGAAGCTGCCCATGGTTCGCGTGCATGCCTGCCGCGCCGAGAACGCAAAGCTGCCCCCGCTTGCTGCCATCACTGCCCGCGCCCTTGCTCCGCTTTCCGCCCTGCTGCCTTACGCCGCCCAACTCCTTGCCCCAGATGGCCTCGCCATCTTCCCCAAAGGCAAAACCGCCGAGAAGGAGTTGACGGAAGCCGCCAAGGACTGGCACTTCACTGTTGAGCGCTTTCCAAGCGCTACCAGCCCTGAAGCAACCATCCTGCGCCTGAGCAATATCCAACGTGCAAAACCCTGATCCTGTCAGGCCTAAGATCATTGCTGTCGCCAATCAAAAGGGCGGGGTGGGCAAGACCACGACGGCGATCAACCTTGCCACCGCACTGGCCACCACCCGCAAGGTCTTGCTGATTGACCTTGACCCGCAGGGCAATGCTTCCACCGGCCTTGGCCTGCCGCGGCAGGAAAGGGGCCAGGGCAGCTATGCTTTGCTGGTAGGTGCCGCCCCCCTTGCCGAACTTGTGAAGCCATCGCGCATCCCGCAGCTGGACCTGCTGCCGGCTGATGCCGATCTGGCTGGCGCTGAGATTGAACTGATTGATGTCGAAGCGCGCGAAAGGCGCCTGCTGAATGCGCTGGAAGCCGCCGGCGAGACGCTGGCCGGTACGGACCTGATCATCATTGATTGCCCGCCATCGCTTGGCCTGATCACGCTGAATGCCCTGGTCGCGGCGGATGAGGTTTTGGTGCCGTTGCAATGCGAATTCTTCGCGCTTGAAGGCGTTTCCCAAATCACGCGCACCATTGAACGCGTCAGCAAAAGCTTGAACCCAAACCTCACGCTTGGTGGCATCATCCTTACAATGTTCGATAAGCGCAACAATTTATCGGAACTTGTGGCCGCTGATGTCCGTGACTTCTTTGGCGATAAGGTTTATGAAACAGTAATACCTCGAAACATCCGCATCACAGAAGCGCCATCACACGGCCTGCCGGTGCTGGTGTATGACCATCGCTCCGCCGGTGCAGAAGCCTATGTGGCGCTCGCGCAGGAATGGATCCGCCGGCAGAAGCAATCAAAGGAAACGGCCCAATGAAAAAGCCAGCCCGGCTCGGCATGGGGCTTTCCGCCCTGATGGGCGATGCGCCGGCCCCACCAAGCGCGCCTCAAGCTGGCCCGCCGCGCAGCCTGCCGATTGCCATGATCGAACCCGGCCCATTTCAGCCGCGCATGGAGCCTGACCGGCAGGCGCTGCAGGAACTCGCGGCCTCGATTACCGAACATGGCATCTTGCAGCCCTTGCTCGTGCGCCCGAAACCGGGTGCCGCTGGGCGTTATCAAATCATCGGCGGAGAACGCCGCTGGCGCGCGGCACAAATCGCGAAGCTGCACGAAGTTCCCGTCGTTATCCGCGATTTCGATGACCGCATGGCAATGGCCGCCGGCCTGGTTGAAAACCTCCAGCGCGAAGACCTGAACGCGATCGAGGAAGCTGAGGGCTTCTCACGTCTGATCGAACAATTTGGCCTGAACCAGGAAGCCCTCGCGCGCGCGGTCGGCAAATCGCGCAGCCATATCGCCAATACGCTCCGCCTGCTCAACCTGCCGCCCGCCATTCGAGAGCATTTGCGCGCCGGGCGCCTTAGCGCCGGCCATGCTCGCGCGCTACTGGGCGCAGAGGCGCCGGAAAAACTCGCGACCCAAATCCTGACGCGTGGCCTTTCCGTGCGTCAGGCGGAAGCCATGGCCGCCGCGCAGCCAAAAAACCCAGACTCTCGGCGCAACAACGCCAAGGATAGCGACACGCTGGCCCTTGAACGCCAATTGCTTGAACGCCTTGGCCTGCAAGTCGCCATCAAGCATTTCGGCAAGGGCGGGCAGGTCACCATCAGCTATAACGACCTTGATCAGCTTGACGGCCTGATCCGCCTATTGATGCCCGAAGCATGACGCAGCCCCATCTGGTGGGAGGCCACCTTGTCCAAGCCAAATGATCTGGATGCGACCGATCTTGCGATCCTTCGCCTGATTCAGGCCGATGCCTCGCTCTCCCTTGGCGATATCGCGAAGGAAGTGGGGCTGACGCAAACCCCGTGCTGGAAGCGCATCCGCCGCATGGAGGAAGCGGGCATCATCACCGGCCGCGTCACGCTGGTGAATGCGGAAAAGCTCGGTCTTGGCATTTCGGTTTTTGTCGCCATCGAAACCGGCGATCATTCCGCTGCCTGGATCGAAAGCTTCGCCAAAACCGTCGCTGAATTGCCGGAGATTGTGGAATGTTGGCGGCTTGGTGGCGATGTGGATTACCTGCTCCGCGTGGTTGTCTCCGACATGACGGCCTATGATGTCTTCTACCGCAAGCTGACGGCCCGCGTCGCGAGCCTGCGCAAGGTCACATCCCGCTTTGCCATGGAATGCGTGAAGTCCACCACAGCGCTGCCCATCTGAAACGCGCCGATTGACCGAATAGGGGCCGCGCCCTAGCTTTCGGAACCATCATCAAAAGAGGGAGGATATGCCGGCATGACCGTGCATTTCTGTGTGCATGACGAAGGCGATTCCGTCGGCGTCGTGGTTGTCGAAGGGATTAAATCCGGCCAGGCGCTGAATGGCTGGATCATGGATCAGGACAAGATGATCACCTTCAACGCCAAGTCGGATATCCCGATCGGCCATAAGCTTGCCATTCGCGCCATCGCTACCGGCGATACCATCATCAAATACGGCATTGATATCGGCAAGGCGGTGAAGGACATTTCCGCCGGCGAGCATCTGCATGTCCACAACGTCAAAACGAAGCGGTGGTAAGCGCCATGGGCATCAATCTGAAAACCGCCTCCTTCGAAGGCTGGCGCCGCGAAAATGGCCGCATGGGCGTGCGCAACCATGTCATCATCCTGCCGGTGGATGATCTGTCCAACGCCGCTTGCGAAGCGGTGGCCAATAACATCAAAGGCGCGCTCGCGATCCCACATGCCTATGGCCGTTTGCAATTCGGTGCGGATCTGGATTTGCATTTCCGCACGCTGATCGGCACCGGAACCAACCCCAATGTCGCCGGCGTCATCGTTATTGGCATTGAACCAGGCTGGACCGGGCGGATTGTTGAAGGCATCGCCAAATCCGGCAAGCCGGTGGAAGGCTTCGCCATTGAACAGAATGGCGATATCAACACCATCGCCAATGCGTCCCGCGCGGCTTATCGCATGGTGAAGCACGCGTCGCGCCTGAAGAAATCCCGCGCCTCCATTCAGGAACTGTGGGTTTCAACCAAATGCGGCGAAAGCGATACCACATCGGGCCTCGCTTCCTGCCCGACGGTTGGCAATTCCTTCGACAAGCTTTGGGAAAACGGCAATACGCTGGTTTTCGGTGAAACCACGGAATTGACTGGCGGTGAGCATCTGGTCGCCGAACGCTGCCGCACGCCGGAAATCCGTGCGCAATTCCAGGCAATGTTTGATCGCTACCAGCGCGTGGTGGAAGCGAACAAGACCAACGATCTTTCCGAAAGCCAGCCCACCAAGGGCAATATCGAAGGTGGTTTGACCACCATCGAGGAAAAGGCGCTCGGCAATATCCAAAAGATCGGCAAGAAGTGTCTGGTGGATGGCGTGCTGGACAAGGCCGAAGCGCCGACCCATTCCGGCTTGTGGTTCATGGATTCAAGCTCGGCCGCTGCGGAAATGGTCACACTTTGCGCCGCTTCGGGCTTTGCCGTGCATACCTTCCCGACCGGGCAGGGCAATGTCATTGGCAACCCGATCCTGCCGGTGATCAAGCTCACCGCAAACCCACGCACCCAGCGCACCATGTCTGAACATATTGATGTGGATGTGACGGGGCTTTTGCAGCGGCAGATGAATATGGATGATGCGGGCGAAGCCTTGCTTGATTGCATCATTCGCACCGCTGATGGCGAATTGACCGCGGCTGAATTGCTCGGCCACCGCGAATTCAGCCTGACGCGGCTTTACGAGAGCGCGTGATTAAAACGGGCGGCGCGCCAATACCAGCGCGCCGCCTTTCATTCTATTGCCGTTTTGCCAATGCAAGCCCGGCGCCAAGCGAAATCATTGAAGCGCCCGAAATTTCCCGCAGACGCTTGATCAAACCCGGACGCGTCGCGGCACCTTCACGGATACGGCTGGCGCCAATCGCCACCACAATATCGGCCAGCGTATTCAGCGTGACCGAAATGCAGCCCAATAAAATAAAGGGCAGCGCCACGGCGCCTGCGCTTGGATCAAGAAATTGCGGAATGAAGGCCAGGAAGAAGGCGGCGGTCTTCGGGTTCAGCGCCTCCACCACCACACCCTCCCGAAAGGCCCGTGCCGCACCCATCGGTGGGGCAGGATCGGCGCCGGCCAAAGCCTGCACCGCATCGCGCCGCGCCGCGATGATGGTGCGCACACCAAGCCAAACCAGGTAAGCCGCGCCAAGCCATTTCAGCGCGGTGAAAAGCTCCGCACTCGCCAGCACAATGGCGGAAACGCCAAGCGCCCCGGCCAGCACATGCACCAACCCGCCAAGCGCTGTGCCGAAGCTGGAGGCGATACCTTCCACCCGCCCGCCCGCCAGGCTGCGCGCCGCGACATAGAAAATCCCCGGTCCGGGCGTGATGGCGAGCAGCAGAGCCGCCACAAAATAAAGCGAAAATTGCGTGATGTCTGGCATGATGAAGCTATAACACCATGCCAGACCGGCTGCGGAAAGAGGCCCCGCTTAAACGCGGCGCCTCAACCCTCGCCCGGATCAATCCAACCGATATTCCCATCGGCCCGGCGATAAACAACATTCAGCCCGCCGCCCTTCTTGTTGCGGAACATCAGCGCCTGGGCCTGTGCCAGATCAAGGTGCATCACGGCCTCACCCACACTCAGCTTCTCAATATGCGCGGGGTTCTCAGCAATGATGGCGCCGTGATCGCCATGTTCAGGTGCTTCCTCATCCGCCGGGGCCTCAATCACATAACGGCGGCCACGCGGCGCTTCTTCCGCCGGGGCTTCGCGTTCGCCTGCGAAGGATCGCGCATGTTCATTCACACGCCGGCGATAGCGGCGGAGACGCTTGGCCAAATGCTCGGCGGCGACTTCAAAGGCGCGATGCGCATCAGCGCCTTCACCTTCGGCGCGCATCATCAGCCCGCGCCCGGCTTTCAGGTTGATGTCGCAACTGAACTGGCTTCGATGCTTGTGGAAGGTCACATTGGCTTCAAGCGCATGGTCGAAATACTTGGCGGTAATCGCCGCCAGCCCGTCACTCACATGGGTCTTCAGCGCTTCTCCGGTTTCAACCTGTTTACCGGCTACCGTAATTTGCATGGGCCTATGCCCTCCCTTTTTGCAAAGCGGAGGGGCCGCCCCATGGCGACCGGGCGCGCGACCCCGGCCTTCCTCCTGGGGTCACATTTTGGTCCGGATCAGGCCGAGGCGGCCTTCTCCCGTTTGCGCTGCACGGATGATGGAATGCGCAGCGCGTCCCGGTATTTGGCCACAGTTCGCCGGGCAATGTCCACGCCTTCTTCGCGGAGCCGGGCCACAATCGTATCATCAGACAGGATGTCATCCGCGCTTTCGGCATCCACCATGGCCTTGATGCGGTAGCGCACCGCTTCCGCGCTATGCGCTTCCCCGCCGCGCGTGCCGGCAATGGCGGTGGTGAAGAAATACTTAAGCTCAAAAGTGCCGCGCGGCGTGGCTATCGCCTTGTTGGAGGTAACGCGGGAGACGGTGCTTTCATGCAGCGAAACCTCATCCGCCACATCGCGCAGGATCAGCGGGCGCAAATGCCCAACACCATGGCGGAAAAAACCATCCTGCCGGCGGACGATCTCGGCGGCCACTTTCAGGATGGTATTGGCGCGCTGTTCCAAAGATTTCACCAACCAGGACGCGGTTTGGAAGCGTTCCGCGATCCAGTTCTTGTCATCCTTGCCGCGCGCGCTGACATTGGCCGAGGCGAAGAAACCCCTATTCACCAAAACGCGCGGCAGGGTTTCCAGATTGAGTTCCACAATCCAATCATCATTCGGCCCGCGCCGCATCAGCACATCCGGCACCAGCGTGGGCGCCGGCGGCGCATCAAAGGAGGCGCCTGGCTTTGGGTCCAGCCGCCGAAGCTCCGCGACCATTTCGGCCATGTCTTCCGCATCCACGCCGCAAATCTGCTGCAAGCCCTTCAAATCGCGCTTGGCGAGCAATTCAAGATTGGCGAGCAGCGCCGCCATGGCGGGATCATAGCGATTGCGATCCTGCAATTGCACGGCGAGGCATTCCGCCAGATCGTGGCAGAACATGCCAACCGGATCGAAACGCGCCATAGCAAGGCGCACGCGTTCCACCAGCGCTTCCGCGCAGCCCAGCGCACTGGCAATCATCTGTGCGCGCACATGCAGCCGCCCGGCGGGGTCCACCAACGCCAGCAGATTGCCGGCAATCAGCCGTTCCTGCGGCTCTGTGAAATTCAGCCTGATCTGTTCCGCCAGATGATCGCGCAAGGATCGTTCCGGCGCTTCCATGGCTTCTATGCCGGAAAGATCATCGTCAAAATCACTGCGCCCGCCGCGACCAATCGGCGGCAGGCCATTGTCATAGACATTATCCCATTCGGCATCGAGCGGCGCAGCGTTTTCCGAGGGCAGCGCATCGGATGCGGCAGCGCTGGCGGCATCGGCGGGCTCAGGCGTTGCCGGCAAAGGGTCCGTGTTGCGCCCGGCATCCGGCCCGGCGATGGGGCGTTCATCGCGTTCCAACAGCGGGTTGCGTTCCAGTTCTTCCTCAACAAAGGCCGAAACTTCAAGATTGGAAGATTGCAGCAGCTTGATCGCCTGGCGCAGCTGCGGTGTCATCACCAGCTGCTGCGATTGCCTCAGATCAAGACGCGGGCCGAGCGCCATCAGCCTTGCTCTACTTCAACGGCGCGGGGAAAGGCGGGGAACATGTGGCGGGAGTTTCCAGCTACAAGCTGAATTTTTCGCCAAGATAGACGCGGCGCACATCCTCATTCGCCACGATTTCCTGCGGGTTGCCTTCCATCAGCACCTTGCCATCATGCAGGATATAGGCGCGGTCAATGATTTCCAGCGTTTCGCGCACATTATGGTCGGTGATCAGCACGCCAATGCCGCGATCCTTCAAATGCTTGACCAGATCGCGAATTTCGCCCACCGCGATGGGGTCAATCCCGGCCAGCGGTTCATCCAGCAGGATATAGGAAGGGTGGGTCGCCAAGGCGCGCGCGATTTCACAGCGCCGGCGTTCACCGCCGGAAAGGGCAAGCGCCGGCGCGCGGCGCAAATGCGCAATGCCGAATTCCGCCAGCAATTCATCCAGCATCGCGGCGCGCCGATCGGCTTCCGGTTCCACCACTTCCAAGGCGGCGCGGATATTCTGTTCCACCGTCAGGCCGCGAAAAATGCTGGCTTCCTGCGGCAGATAGCCAAGCCCAAGCCGCGCGCGGCGATACATGGGCAGCATCGTCACATCATGCCCATCCATCATCACGCGCCCTTCATCGGGCTGCACCAGGCCGGTGATCATGTAAAACGTGGTCGTCTTGCCCGCGCCATTCGGGCCAAGCAGCCCAACCGCTTCGCCCCGCTGAACTGAAAGCGATACGTTACGCACGACAGGCCGCTTCTTATAGCGCTTGCCAAGACTCGTCGCGTAAAGCCCGCCGGAACCCGGAACCACTTTCATCTGCGGTGCCTCATTCATCGTGCCGGCGCCCCTGGTGCGGGAAGGTTCTGGCCTTCTCCGGGCACGATCAGGCCGCGTACGCGTTCACCCGGCGTTGCGACAAGCCGTGAAATGCCCGTGTTCATATTCACAATCGCTTCCTGCCCGGTCAGCGTATTGTCCCCGCGCACAATCCGCACATTGCCCAGCAGCCGAGCCAGCCCATTGGGCGGTGTATAGACGCCGCTATCCCCGCGCACGACTTCTTCTGCCGTCCGGATTTCAACCCGGCCATAGGCTTCCACCTTTTCCAGATTGCTGCCTGCCCCCGGCGCGCCTTCGCCCGCACCACGCTGAGCCTGTGGGCGCGGCGCGCCGCCGGCTTCCGTTGGCGCTTCGCGGAAATAGGCCACCAGCACATCAGCACGCACGCGCCGGCCATCATTGGTCACCACCACCGCATCACCGCGCGCCACCGCCATGCGCTTTTGCGGCCAGTATTCCACACTGTCGCGCGCGGTCAGCACATTATCGGGCGAGGTCAGGCGCAGATTAGTCCCGGTCAGCACCATCACCGCCTGATCGAGATCATAGATCGCGCGATCACCCTCAGCCCGATCCGTTGCCGTGGTGATCACGACATTGCCTTCAGCTTCCAGGCGCCAAATCTCACTCGCGCCGCCGGGGCCTTCACTGGGTGGGCGTGTTTCCGCCGGAGCCCCACCGCGCGGGCGATAGCGTGCCAGCAGCAGATCAGCATCAATCGTGACCCCGCCGCGCACCGCCCGCGCCGCACCGCGCGCGATCACCAATTGATCATTCTGGCGCCATTCAATGCCATCCCGCGCCGTGACTTCGATGGGGCCACCCTGATTGAGCTCAGCCATTTGTGCCGAGGCAACGCCCGC
>JBIIIE010000255.1:0-4507 GCA_044235135.1 Roseomonas sp.
CCTGAAAGCGATGCGCCGGCTTGTGCTGGGCCTGGGCGGGCTGCAATTGGCGATCAGCTTTGTCGTGCTTAGCCTGATTGCGCTTGCCTTCGGCCTGACACCGCAGATTGCCGCGGTGCTTGCCGCGTGTTTGGCACTTTCTTCCACCGCCATTGTGCTGGAATTGCTGGCGCAACAGGAAAGGCTGCTCACCAGCGGCGGGCGCGCCAGTTTTTCGATCCTGCTCGCGCAGGATGTCGCGGTGGTGCCCATATTGCTGTTCATCGGCATCCTGGGCGCCACGGGCGGCGATTCCGTGCTGCTCAGCATTGCCCTTGCCCTCGGCCAGGCCTTGTTGGTGCTGGCGGTGATTGTGCTGGTGGGGCGCGTGGTGCTCCGCCCGCTATTTCGCCTCGTGGGCGGCCAGCATTCGGAAGAATTGTTTATCGCCGCCGTGCTGTTCGTGATTGTCGCAACCGGCATCCTGGCCGCCAAGGCCGGGCTTTCCATGGCAATTGGCGCCTTTGTCGCCGGTTTGTTGTTGGCCGAGACCGAATATCGCCGCGCGGTGCAGGCAACGATTGAACCCTTCAAGGGCCTGCTGCTCGGCATTTTCTTCTTCAGCGTCGGCATGACCATTGATTTCCGCCAATTGGCGCAGGACCCCGCCTGGCTTTTTGGCTTGGCCTTCGGGCTGATTCTGCTCAAGGCCGGGATTGTCTATGCGCTGGCGCGCTATTTCGCGCTGACACGCGCGGCGGCTTTGGAAGCGGCGCTATTGCTTGGCCCGGGCGGCGAATTCGCTTTTGTTGGTATTGGGCTCGCGACCGGTTTGGCGTTGATTGAACCTAAGCTTGGCAGTTTTGTTCTGGCCGCGATCAGCATGACCATGGCGTTATTGCCGCTGCTGTCAGCCCTCGCGCGGCGATTGGCGCCGCTGCTGGAAGAAGCGCGCCCCAAGGACCCCGCGCTGGAAGCCCTGCCGGAAGCGCAGCAGGGGCACGCCATCATCATCGGCTATGGGCGCGTCGGCAAAACCGTGGCCGCGCTGCTGCGCCAACATGGGCTTAGCCAGATCGCGATTGATAACGACCCTGCCTCGGTCTCCCGCGCCCGTCGTGCGGAGGAGGAGGTGTTTTTCGGCGATGCCGCGCGCCCGGCCTTTTTGCAGGCTTGCGGGATTGGTACGGCGCGTAGCGTCATCATCACCATCAATGCCACGCAGCAGATTGATGAAATCATCTCCGCCATTCGCCGGCTCAGGCCCGATCTGCCAATCATCTCCCGCGCGCGGGATGCGGCACATGCGCGCCATCTTTATGCGCAAGGCGTGAATGAGACGGTGCCGGAGACGATTGAAGCGAGCCTTCAGCTTTCCGAGGCCGCCTTGGTTGGGCTTGGCGTGCCGATGGGGCGCGTGATCGCCTCCATCCACCAAAAGCGCGCCGAATTCGCTGAGGAATTGCGCAGCGCCGCGCGGGGGGCTTAACCCGCCGCGCGGTCACACATCACGAAAGCTTCTGCTTCAGCACATCATTGACCAGCGCAGGATTTCCCTTGCCCTGCATGGCCTTCATGGTCTGGCCGACAAAAAAGCCAAACAGCTTGTCCTTGCCGGAACGATATTCCGCGACCTTATCGGCATTGGCGGCCAGCACCTGGTCAATCACCGCCTCGATCGCGCCGGTATCCGTCACCTGCTTCAGGCCGCGTTCTTCCACAATGGCGCCGGGCGCGCGGCCGGTTTCCACCATTACTTCGAACACTTCCTTGGCCAATTTGCCGGAAAGCGTATTGTCGGCCATCAAATCCAGTAGCGCGCCAAGATCAGCGGCACTCACGGGCGGTTCGGCGATGGAGGTTTTGGTGCGATTGATGGCGGCGAAAAGATCACCCATCACCCAATTCGCCGCCTGCTTCGCATCGCGGCCCTTGGCAACAGCCTCAAAATAGGCAGCGGTTTCGCGTTCCAAAGTCAGCACATGCGCGTCATAGGGCGTGATGCCGTAATCGCGCACATAACGCGCGCGGCGCTGATCAGGCAGTTCCGGCAAAGCGGCCTTCAGGCTTTCCACAAAGGCAGCGTCAATCACCAAGGGCGGCAGGTCAGGATCCGGGAAATAACGGTAATCATGCGCATCTTCCTTGGACCGCATGGAACGCGTAATGCCGCGGCCCGTATCGAACAGCCGCGTTTCCTGATCCACCGTGCCGCCGGATTCCCAGACCTCAACCTGCCGACGCGCTTCGGCTTCCACCGCCTGCATGACGAAGCGGATGGAATTCACATTCTTCACTTCGCAGCGCGTGCGGAATTTCTCACCGGCCTTGCGGACGGAAACATTCACATCAGCGCGCAAAGACCCTTCATCCATATTGCCATCGCAAGTGCCAAGATAGCGCATGATCTGGCGCAGCTTGGTCAGATAGGCGCCGGCTTCTTCGGGGCTGCGCATATCCGGTTCCGAGACAATTTCCATCAGCGCCACGCCGGAACGGTTGAGGTCAATGAAGGATTTTGTCGGGTGCTGGTCGTGCTGGGATTTGCCGGCATCCTGTTCCAAATGCAGCCGCGTAATGCCGATGGTCTTTGTACTGCCATCGGCCAGTTCAATGTCAATCGCGCCTTCGCCTATGATTGGATGTGCGTATTGGCTGATCTGATAGCCCTGCGGCAGATCGGCATAGAAGTAATTCTTGCGATCAAAGCGGGACCAGAGATTGACCTTGGCATTCAAGCCAAGCCCGGTGCGCACGGCCTGCGCCACGCATTCCCGGTTGATCACCGGCAACATGCCCGGGAAGCCCGCATCAATGAAGGAAACCTGGGCATTCGGTTCCGCGCCAAAGGCCGTTGCCGCGCCGGAAAACAGCTTGGCGTTGGACGTGATCTGGGCATGAACCTCCAGCCCGATCACCACTTCCCAGGGGCCGCTTTCGCCCTCAATCGTGTAGCTCATGCGCCTGCCCTCATTGCTGGCACTGCCTTGAAATCCGCCGCGCGTTCCAGCGCCGCACCCACCGCGAAAACCGTTTCCTCATCAAAGGCGCGGCCAATCACCTGCAAGCCCAGCGGCAAGCCCTGATGATCAAGCCCGGTCGGTAAGGCAAGGCCGGGTAGTCCGGCCAGATTGGCCGTCACGGTGAAGACATCATTCAAATACATCTTCACCGGATCATCCGTATTCTCGCCTTCCGCGAAGGCCGCTGAAGGTGTGGCTGGTGTGACAATCGCATCCACCTTCTGCCAGGCTTCATCGAAATCCCGCGCGATCAGGGCGCGGATTTTCTGCGCCTTCAGATAATAGGCATCGTAATAACCCGCACTCAGCACATAGGTGCCGATCATGATGCGCCGACGCACTTCCGCGCCGAAACCCTCGGCGCGCGTGCGTTCATACAGATCGCGCAGGTCGCTATCCTTTTCCGCCACGCGCAGGCCAAAGCGCACACCATCATAGCGCGCCAGGTTTGATGAAGCCTCAGCGGGTGCCACGATGTAATAGGTGGGCAGCGCGTATTTCGTGTGGGGCAGAGAGATATCCACAATCTCCGCCCCCGCATCGCGCAGCCAATCCAGGCCCTGACGCCAGAGCTTTTCAATCTCCGCCGGCATGCCATCCAGCCGATATTCGCGCGGCACGCCAATGCGCAAACCCTTCACGCTCCGCCCACAAGCTGCGGCGAAATCCGGCACGGGCTCCGCGGCGCTGGTGGAATCCTTCGGGTCGTGGCCTGCCATGGACCGCAGCAGAATGGCGCAATCTTCCACCGTGCGCGCAAAGGGGCCCGCCTGATCCAGCGAAGAAGCAAAGGCCACAATGCCAAAGCGCGAACAGCGCCCATAGGTCGGCTTGATGCCGGTAATGCCGCAAAACGCCGCCGGCTGACGGATGGAACCACCCGTATCCGTACCCGTCGCCCCCAGCGCCATGCGCGCCGCGACAGCAGCGGCGGAACCACCCGAAGACCCGCCCGGCACCAGCCGCGCGCTTGGGTCATTCTTGCGCTGCCAAGGGTTCAAAACGCCCCCATAGGCCGAGGTCAAATTGGATGACCCCATGGCGAATTCATCCAGATTGGCCTTGCCCAAAAACACCGCGCCATCGCGCTTCAATTGCGCGGTGACGGTGCTTTCATAAGGCGGGATGAAATTGCCGAGGATCTTCGATGCCGCCGTGGTGCGCACACCTTCGGTGCAGAACAAATCCTTGATGGCGAGCGGAATGCCTTCAAGCGGCCCGGCCTCACCGCGCTTGCGGCGCGCATCGGATGCACGCGCCGCGTCCAGCGCCTGCTCGCTTGTCGTGGTGATGAAGGCATTCAGCTTCGGGTTCAGCGCTTCAACGGCGGCCACATGGGCGCGCGTCAATTCCTCGGCGCTGATCGCGCCCTCATTCAGTGCCGCCAAGGCGCCCGCAAGGGTAAAATCGGTCGGATGCATTATTCCACCACCTTCGGCACGCCGAAATATTCGCCTTCACGATCCGGCGCATTGGCCAGCACGGCTTCCGCCTGGCCGCCATCG
>JBIIIE010000256.1:0-4500 GCA_044235135.1 Roseomonas sp.
CCGTTCCGCCGCGCGAAACGCGTCACGCAGGGCGACTGCCGCGCTTTCATGCGCATGATCACGCGGGCTTTCATGCGTGACCACAACCTCGCCACCGGGCAGGCCCAAGCGGATATGCACGCGCCACAGCATGCCCTGACGCTTGTGCCGATGCGGCGCTTCCAGCACCACATCGCAGCGCGTCAGCCGCGGCGCCCGGCGTGCAAGATGTTCGGCTTCATGCCGGATGCGCGCTTCCAGCGCGGGAGAGGCTTCGGTATCGCGAAAGGCGATGTTGATGGGCGTTTCCATGCCGCCCTAGATAGGGTGCCGGATCACGCTGCGCCCTTGCTTTGGCGCAGGCGTGCCATCACGAATGGCGGCGCGTGGCGTTATCCAATGCCTTCCATGCCGGCAATGGCAAGAATTGCGGCAAGGCTTGATCGCATACCGCGCAGCGTTTCCGTGGGTTCCACATCCAGCCATTCATCCAAGGAATGCGCCCGCCCGCCGCGCCCGCCCGCACCAATTTTAAGCGCCGGAATGCCAAGCGACATGGGGATATTTGCATCCGTCGAGGACCATTCAAATGTCGGGCGATAACCCTCCGCCGAAACGGCCGCCGCCGCCAGGGCGCGGATTGGGCTGCCTGCTGGCGTTTCGCCCGCCGGGCGATCACCAACGGGTGTGATTTCCGCGGTGATCGCACCATTGGCGGTGGAACGTGCGGCGTTTTCCGTCGCTACCGCCAAATCCACAATGTCCAGAAAGGCGCGATCCAGCTTGGCAAGCTCCGCCGCTGAGGCGGATCGCAAATCAACCTCAATCACCACGCGATTGGCGATAGCATTGATGGAGGTGCCGCCCGAGACAACACTCACGCAATGCGTGGTGGGTGGGCTATCGGGCACCTTGACCGCGGCAAGACCACGCGCGCATTCGGCCATGGCATACATAGGGTTCACCAGACCAAAAGCGGCATAGGAATGCCCGCCCGGCCCCTGGAAGGTCACGCGATAGCGCTTGGACCCAACGCCGCCGCTGACAATGCCTTCCACCTGCGGGCTATCCACGGTCAGAAAACCGCGAATGCGCGCGCGGTGCCGCCCCTTGGTGAAAACATGGCGAATGCCGCGCAAATCACCGAGGCCTTCTTCCCCGACATCACCAACAAAAAGCAGATCCTGGCGCGTGCGAATGCCCGCCGCATCCAAGGCGCGCAGAAAGCCGAGATTGACGGCGAGCGACCAGGTATCATCACTCACCCCCGGCGCGAAAAGCCTGGTGCCTTCGCGCCTGACGCGCACATCGGTGCCGGCGGGAAAGACGGTATCCAGATGCGCAGCCACCACCAGAATATCGCCATTGCCGAAACCGCGCCGCAGCCCCATCACATTGCCAATCTCATCCTGCTCCACCTCCTCAAGCCCATGGGCGCGGAGCATGGCAAGATAGGCCGCCGCACGTTCTTCTTCCGCGAAGGGGGGTGCCGGGATTTGCGTGAGCGTGATGCAATCTTCCACCATGCGCGCATGATCCGCGGCAAGCTTGGCGGAGGCGGCTGCAAAGCGCGCATCGGCGCGGATGGCGGCAATGGTCTCGATCGGGGTCATCGAATGCTCCTTAGGCGCGGCGCCAGCGCATCACGCCGTTAGTGTCCAGTTCTGAAGTTGCTTCGCCCATCACCTGCAAGCGGCGCAAATGGGCGAGGGTTTCGCCAAGCCCAAAGCCAAGGTTACGCAAATCAAGCGGGCGACGGAACAGCACCGGCAGCAGATCATGCGCGCTGCTATCCGCCATGGCATCCATCAATAGCGAAAGCCTCTCAGCGTGATGCGCTGCCAACCAATCCAGCCGCGCATGCAGCCCATGGAAGGGTTCGCCATGGGAAGGCAGCACCAGGGTATCCTCCGGCAGCGCGCGAAAGCGATCCAGCGAAGCCAGGAAGGCGCCGAGCGGATCGGCAGCCGGCTCACCAGCATGCAGCCCGATATAGGGCGAAATGCGCGGTAGGATTTGATCGGCGGCGATCAAGACGCGACTTTCCGCATTGAACAGGCAGGCCATATCCGGCGCATGGCCCTGGCCGGTGATCACGCGCCAAGGCTGCCCGCCAATGGTGATGTGCTGCCCATCGGCAATGGCTTCAAAAACACGCGGCAAGGGCGCGACAGATTTCACATAAAGTGGACCCCGCGCGCGAATGAAATCGGCATATTCGGCGGGCGCACCGGCGGCTTGGGCAAAGCGCGCCTGATGTTCCACCATCTCCGCGCCGGTATCGAACCAAAGCGCGCGGGCCTGGAGCCATTCAATCTTGGTCATCAGCGGAACAAGCCCATGGCCTTCCGCAAGCCAGCCCATCAGCCCGGCGTGATCGGGGTGGAAATGCGTCACCAGCAGCCGATGCAGAGGCCGCCCGGCAAAGGCATCGCCGGCCAGCGCCTCGCGCCACAAATCGCGAGACGCGTCATTGGCGATGGAACAATCAATGGCAAGCCAGCCCGGCCCATCTTCCAGCAGCCACACATTCACATGGCTGGGCGGGAAGGGCAGCGGAAAGCGCAACCAGCGCAAGCCGGGCCGAAGCGTCGCGGCCTGACCAGGCGCGGGGATATCAGGGATCATGACCCACCCTGGCGCGGAAGGTGGCGGGAGACAAGAGACGGGGGAGCAACCCTGTTTTCGCATTTTTTATCGCTTTGTGCTTTACGAAGGAACACCACGCGCCGAGGCAATTGCGTCTTGGCAAATCAGGTTTCGGCTTGACCCCAGAAGATGAGAGAAGCGCCTCGCACCCCGCAGCAGCAATTTGCCGAAGCGCTTGCCTTGTTGCAGGCTCAGCAATTCGCTGCGGCCCATGCCGCCTTTCAGGCATTGTTGAAGCGTCATCCGCGCCATTTTGATGTGCTGCATTTGGGCGGGGTTGCCGCGGTGCAAGCGGGGTTTCTTGAGGAAGGTGTCACGCTGATCCGTCGCGCCCTGGCGATCAACCCGCGGCAGGCTGATGCCTATGGCAATTACGGGAGTGCCCTGGTCAGGCTTGGCCGATATCAAGACGCCTTGACCAACCTGGACCGCGGTTTGGCGCTGAACCCCAAGGCGGCCAATCTGCATCACAATCGTGGCGTGGCCTTGAAAAGGCTGGAACGCTTCGAAGCGGCAATTCTCGCCTTTGATCGCGCTATTGCATTGCAGCCGGACCATGCCGAAGCGCATAATGAACGGGCCGGTGCGCTTATGGATCATGGCAAGCTGGCGGGTGCCCTGGCTGGCTATGAAAGGGCACTCAGCCTAAGGCCGAATTCCGTTGGCTTCATGGTGAACGTCGCCATGGTGCTCTGTCTTTTGGAGCGCCATGCGGAAGTCCTGCCGATCACCGACAGGGCGCTCGCGATCAAGCCCGATGATACTGGTGCACTTATTGCGCGTACTGAAGCGCTGCTGGCTCTTGGTCAGGCGGCAGAAGGTCTTTCAGCCATTGATGCCGCGCTCAAGATCAATCCGGGATTGGCTGATGCATACTTGTGGCGATCAAAGGCCCTCATTCTTTCAGGCGAACCCGAAGCCGCCTTGGCCGCAGCCGAAACCGCATGCCAGATCGCGCCAAGGGACGCAGCCGCCCGACGGGGCTATGGCTTCGCACTTGGGCATCTGAACCGCGTGGAAGAAGCGCTTGCTGCCTATGATATGGCCCTGACCCTTAAGCCAGATGATACGGAAAGCTCATGGAATCGTGCCCTGGCCCTGTTGGTCTTGGGGCGTTTCGAGGAAGGGTGGCTCGCTTACGAATGCCGCAATCTTCGCCGCGGAAACCAAACGGCGCGGCAATACCCCAAGCCTCTTTGGTGCGGCAAGCAACTCATCAAGGATCAACACCTATACATCTATTGGGAACAGGGGTTGGGCGATACGGTCCAATTCGCGCGCTATGCGCTATTGGCCGCCGCCGCCGGGGCGCAGGTGACATTTTCCGTGCAAGAACCGTTGCTGCGCCTGTTTAAGGATTTCGCCCCTGGCGTGACGATCATCGGCCAGAATGATGCGCCGGATGAGTTTGATTTGCATTGCCCGCTGCTGACGCTGCCGCTGGCTTTCGGCACCAGGCTTGAAACCATCCCTGCCTTTGAAAAGGGCTACCTGACAGCACCGGCCGAGGATATCGCGCGTTGGGATCAGCGCCTGCCCAAGGGCCAACGCCGCATTGGGCTGGTCTGGAGCGGCAGCCGGATGCACGCGAATGATGCCAACCGTTCAGCCCCCCTCGTGAAGCTTTTGCCCCTGTTCCAGCAAGGCGATGTCTGGGTGTCGCTGCAAAAGGAAATGCGGGATGCGGATCGCGCCGCGCTCGGTGCCGCAGACATTGTGGATATGGGTGCTGAGCTGGGTGATTTCGCCGATACGGCGGCGCTGATCGCGAATCTTGATCTGGTGATTACGGTGGATACTTCGGTCGCGCATTTGGCGGGCGCGCTCGGCAAGCCCACTTGGGTCATGCTGCCCTTCGCGCCCGATTTCCGC
>JBIIIE010000257.1:0-4482 GCA_044235135.1 Roseomonas sp.
ATCAATTGTTCTTGGATTTACCCGGCAATGCATCCGCTTGGGGTAGCAGCCTTCGATATCTGCAAGGCATGTTGGTATTCCGTGTCGCTCATCAGTATGAACTTTTGTATTATGATCGTCTGGAACCTTGGGTCAGCTATATTCCTGTTGCGGCCGACCTTTCTGATCTGAAAGCTGGCGTTGAATGGGCATTGCTGCATCAGAACGAAGCAGCCCAAATCGCCGCCAAGGGCCAGGCGATCATGCTGGAATTCCTGGCAAACGGGATGGATATCCTGCAAAATGTGTTGCGCGATAACCTCCAAAAGGCACGACCGGGCGCTTAGGTCCGCCTTGGCACTCTTGACTGGAACCGCAAGCCCCTCCGCTCCCTAGCCATCCCCCCGCCCCCGACGCGCCCCCCCGCGTGCGCCGCCCAGGCGGCCATCCTTGCCCACCCCCTCGAAAACCCCCGGCGCTTTTCCTGCAATTCCCTCGCTTTGACAGGGTTGATGGCTTCACCCTCGGCAATGGGGAGGACGGCGCACCGCTTGAGCTTTCAGGATCAGGGTGCCTATCCTTGGAAACCATGCCGCCTAGCGCCTGGCCTTATCGCGTATTCTCGCCAATCCGAACTTCCATTCCTGATAAATCTGGGGAACTGCGGTTCCCCTTCGCCATGCGTGACTAGACTTGACTTCAGATTTTTGATTTTGGCGAAGGCTTGTTCACTGTTGCATTTCCACGACCACGCGCAATCCAAAAGTCCAACATCGTTGTTGATGGCAAAGAAAGCACGGGGACTTCCGGATACAATTGGGTGGCTGCGAAGCCTTCTTTATCATAAGAAGCCGGACGGCTATGCTCACCTTCCCGGCCCTCGTATCGCGCAAAACACGCGAAAGACATTATTTTTACTGTTCCAAGCACGTGGCCCGCCACGTCCTTCGCGCCGTCTTGTGACGTGCCTGGAGAGGAATACCCGAGTGTTTCGTAATAGGCGAATATCGCCTTCGCATCTCTCCGCCTGTAGATGTCACGCCTGATGATATCGAGGTATGGTTCAACAATTTCTCTCTGTCTGGACCATTGCCGCTTGGTCAGCCCGAACCCCCATTTCCAGGCCATGCGCACGACCTCGGCTGATCGCTCTCTCTGCTCGTCCAGGCTTGCTCGATGGTTACCATAAGCGGCAAAGTAGCCGACCTTGGGTTCGTTGAGTGCAAATTCACAGAGCTGTGAAAGCACTGCCAGATAGTTTTCCCCAAGAATCAGATCATCCTCGAAAAAGTAAGCTACATCTACCCCTAGAACCTCAAAGGCAAATCTCTCCGCCCGGTCTATGTTCAAAGCGATACCTAAATTCGTTTCCGCGGCGATTATCCTTCCCTCCGGCATGAGTTTCTTGAAAATCTCTATGCAATCATCGAACAAATCGCTTCCGCCATCCTGGAACAAATAAACATTGCCAAAGTCAATAGGCTGGGTCTGTTGCCTGAGACTGATTAGCAAGCGTTCGAGCAGGGCAGGACGTGAAAAAGAAATGATAATCACTGGAACATTGGAAATCATCGCACCATTGCCTCCGCGAGCGGCCGTAAATTCCCATAGTCATTGAGGAAGGACGGCACACCTGATTATCCTGGTTTCTTGACTATCACACTGAAGATGGTTTGTCCCCAGTGACTGGGGGTGGTTGTGCGGATTTTCCACGATTTGAAGCCTGCGCATCGGTCAGCTTTGGGGGCGCTTCATGATCGCGAGACCTGACCATCCGTCCGTCGCCCCCCCTGCCCCGGTTGCCTGAGGCCGCCCCGCGCCCTATAGCGCCCAGGGTCCAGTCACAGAAATTAAGGACACCCCAGTCTTGGCCACCATCGCCGCCCCCGACGCGCCCAACCCCGCGCTCGCCGCCCAGGCGGCCATTCTTGCCCGCCCGCTTGATGATCCGCGCCGCATGGCCAATGCCATCCGGGCGCTCGCGATTGACGCGGTGGAGCAGGCCAAATCCGGCCATCCCGGCATGCCCATGGGCATGGCCGATGCCGCGACCGCGCTGTTTGCCGGTTTCCTGAAATACGACGCCGCCGACCCGCGCTGGCCTGATCGGGACCGTTTTGTGCTGTCCGCCGGCCATGGGTCCATGTTGCTTTATGCCTTGCTCCATCTGACGGGGCATGAGGGCATGGGCGCGGCTGATCTGAAGCGCTTCCGCCAATTGCATTCGCCCGCCGCCGGCCATCCGGAATTTGGCGAACATCCGGGGATTGAAACCACCACCGGCCCGCTCGGCCAGGGGATTTCCACCGCGGTCGGCATGGCCATGGCGGAACGCATGATGGCGGCGCGATTCGGTGCCTCGCTCGTGGATCACCGCACCTGGGTGATCGCTTCCGATGGCGATTTGCAGGAAGGTGTGGCGCATGAAGCCGCTGCCCTGGCCGGCCATTACGGCTTGTCCAAGCTGACGGTGCTTTGGGACGACAATCATATTTCGATTGATGGCGACACCGCGCTGTCATTTTCCGAAGATGTGCTGAAGCGCTTCCAGGCCTATGGCTGGGCCGTGCGGCGCGTGGATGGGCATGATGCGGGCGAATTGGCCGCCGCCATGTCCTGGGCCATGCGGAACCGCAAGCCGACCCTGATCGCCTGCCGCACCATCATTGGCCTTGGCGCGCCGACCAAGGCGGGAACGGCGGGCAGCCATGGCGCGCCGCTCGGTGCCGCCGAAGCTGCTGCCGCGAAGCAGGCGCTCGGCTGGACTGCGGAACCTTTTGAAGTGCCCGCCGATATCAAGGCGCTTTGGGAAAGCGCCGGCAAGCGCGGCGCGGGCGCGCGGCGTTCCTGGCTGAAGCGCATTGCCAAACACCCGCAGCGCGCGGAATTTGAACGCGCCATGGCGGGACGTCTGCCGGAAGCTTGGAATGAGGCTCTGTCCACGCTCCGCACCCAGATCGCGACCGACAAGCCAAAGCTCGCAACGCGTGTGTCCAGCCAAAAGGCGCTGGAGGCTTTGGTGCCCTCCGTGCCGGAAATGGTTGGCGGTTCGGCGGATTTGACCGGTTCCAACAACACCAATGTGAAGGGCGTGCCGGCGATTGCGCCGGGCAATTTCAGCGGGCGCTTCGTCCATTGGGGCGTGCGCGAACATGGCATGGCGGCGGCCATGAATGGCATGGCGCTGCATGGCGGCATCATCCCCTATAGCGGCACCTTCCTGGTGTTCAGCGATTACCTGCGCCCCGCCGTGCGGCTGGCAGCACTGATGCGCCAGCGCGTCATCCATGTGCTGACGCATGATTCGATTGGCCTTGGCGAAGATGGCCCGACGCATCAACCGGTGGAGCACCTCGCTTCCTTCCGCGCCATGCCGAATGTGCATGTATTCCGCCCGGCGGATGCGATGGAAACCGCGGAATGCTGGGAATTGGCGCTGCGGCGTGCCGATGGGCCTTCCCTGCTGGCCTTGTCGCGCCAAAACCTGCCGACGCTGCGGACCGATACGGCCGAGAATCGCTCCGCCCGTGGTGGCTATGTGCTGGCGGAAGCCGATGGCGTGCGCCAGGCGACGCTGATCGCTACCGGCAGCGAGGTATCGCTGGCTATGACGGCGCGCGATTCCCTGCAAACCGTTGGCATTCCAACCGCTGTGGTATCCTTGCCGTGTTGGGAATTATTCGCCGCCCAGGATGATGCCTATCGCGCCGGCGTTTTGGGCAGCGCGCCGCGTTTTGGCATTGAAGCCGCGGTTGGCTTTGGCTGGGAACGCTGGCTTGGCGCGGATGGCGTTTTCATTGGCATGGCGGGCTTTGGCGCCTCGGCGCCCGCTGATGATCTGTTCAAGCATTTCGGCATTACGCCGGAAGCCGTGGTTGAAGCCGTACGCAAGCGGCTTGGGGTTTGATTTCAGTTCTTTCGGGGAAGGAAAATATCATGGCCGTCAAGGTTGCCATCAATGGGTTCGGGCGCATCGGGCGCCTGGTGTTGCGCGCGATGATTGAAAGCAATCGCCGCGATGTGGAATGCGTCGCCATCAATGATCTGGGTAGCGTTGAAGCCAATGCGCATCTGTTCCGCTATGACAGCGTGCATGGCCGCTTCCCTGGAGAAGTTGCCGTGGATGGCAACAGGATCATCATCACCGCCAATGGCCGCACCTATGCGCCGATCATCGTCAGCGCCGAGCGTGACCCGACCAAGGTGCCCTTCCAGGGCGTTGATGTCGCCCTGGAATGCACTGGCATTTTCACCAGCAAGGAAAAGGCTTCCGCGCTGATCACGGCAGGTGCGCGCAAGGTGGTGATTTCCGCCCCCGGTGATAATGCGGATGCCACCATTGTCTATGGCGTCAATCACAAGACGCTGACGAAAGACATGACGGTGATTTCCAACGCGTCCTGCACCACCAATTGCTTGGCCCCCGTGGCCAAGGTGCTGCATGAGAATTTCGGCATTCTGCGCGGCTATATGGTGACGATCCACGCCTATACGGGCGATCAG
>JBIIIE010000259.1:0-4473 GCA_044235135.1 Roseomonas sp.
AAATCATGCTGCGGGAGAATGAAAGCGTTTATCTGCCGCTGGGCTGCATCCATCGCATGGAAAACCCAGGCAAGATTCCGCTGACGCTGATTGAAGTGCAGTCCGGGTCTTACCTCGGCGAAGATGATATTGTGCGCTTTGAGGATACTTACGGGCGCTTATGAAATGGAGCGCCGCAGTATTCGGTTATTGCTGTGGTATTGGGGACGGCGAGGTGGCGGTGCGCAATACACGTTAAGTTTGGCCGAAGCACTTGCACCTCGCGGATTGGCGCTTTCGCTTTCATCCCAAAACGCGCTCATCAGCGCTTTCAGAAAACTTCCGGTGCCGCGTCAGGAAGTTTCCACTTATAGCGACCCGGCCGGCTTTGTTGCCGGTTTTGCGCGACTGCCACGGCTTGGCGCCGAGTTGCGCCGCTTTGCACGTGAGCAAGGTACGGATGTAGTGCTATCCTCGATGGCACATCTTTGGACACCTTTTCTGGTACAGGGGCTGGTGCGCGCGGGGCTCGCCTATGTTCCGATAATCCACGATGCAGCTCCACATCCCGGCGATACGGACTTTTTCTTTGAGTGGAGACTGCGCAAAGAGCTAAGTGCGGCGCGTGCAGCCGTTGTATTAAGTGAAGCCGTGGGCGAGCAAGTTTTGCGCCGTCGACCTGACCTTCCGCTGATCCACCTGCCGATTGGAGCCCATCTTCCACATGGTACGGTAGCGCCTGCACCACGATGGGACTTTCTGTTTTTCGGACGCATTCGAACATACAAGGGCTTGGACCTGCTGCGTGACGCGTGGCGCGCGCTTTATGTCGCGCATCCTAGTGCGACGCTACGCGTTCTTGGCGATGGTGATCTTGATTCCTGTGCACCAGGCTTGGCTGATCTTCCAGGAGTTACAGTAGAACAACGCTGGGTTGCTGACGACCAGCTGGCGAGTGAGGTTGCTTCAGCCCACGCCTTGGTGCTGCCGTATCGTGAGGCAAGCCAGTCAGGCGTCGTGCCCATCGCGCTTGCCCAGGGGATACCGGTGGTAGCAACGGCGGTCGGTGGCCTCCCCGGTCAGATAGATCATGGCCGAAATGGGCTAATAGTATCTCCTGATTCCGGGGCGCTGGCAGCGGCGATGGGAAGAATGCTGGACTCAACCTTGCGGTCGCATCTTTCTGCTGGCGCAAGGGAAGCCGCTGTGAAGCTTCTTGACTGGCACGGACAGGCCGCTTGCCTACGCGAAGGACTTTCTCGCGTGCTAAGCATCTGATGGTTCATGTTCTCGCCCAATCAGGCCTATCTCCAATGAGGCGTTAGTGCATAGAGCTAGGCTCAGGACTGATTGTCCGAGCCAGAAAATGACGGTTACGGCGAAGGTGATAGCGCTGAATAAGGTGTGTGCGCAGCGGTCATTGCGCATGGCGATACGTCGCCAATCCTTCAACCTGCGGAACATGATCTCGATACGGTGGCGATGGCGATAGTCGGACTAATAAATCCTGAGCCCAGCAGAGGTGCGCCCCTAAAAAGGGCATCAATATTCAGGGAACATCTCAGTGAGGTCCGCTCGCAGGCCTTTGTGGGGCATCTAGACCAGGGCAAGGCAAACAATCCCGGCCCTTTAACCCAGACTCGGTCGCATAAACGGCAAAGCAATCACAACCATGACGCTTGCGTACTACACAATCCTGTGTCACATCTTGTGTAACAACGAAATCTTAGTTGATTTCGACGGATTTTTTCCTTCGTTATTTCAAGGGTTTACGGGGCATTTTTGTCGTCCCCTCGCGCCGGGGACACCAACTCAACAAGCTGTGGCCTCACCACCAAGCCTAGCGTTATGGACCAACCCAGCACTTCTAGGGCGCGCTACGCCTCTGCAAAGGCCGGTGCGGCGCGGGCGATGCTGCCATAGGCATCCAACATCCTCTCCCGCCAAGCATACACAGCATCATCTTGCGCCAGCAGCGGGAAGGCGCTGACGCAACGCGCCCATTGGAAACCGCCAAAGGCAATCATATCCGCATAGCCCGGCGCATCCCCATGCAGAAACGGCGCTGAACGCAAGGCAATCCGCAACGGCATCAGGCTTTCACGAAAACCCTTCACGCGTTCCGCGCGATCCGCCGTCACGGCTTCAAGCTTCATACCAAAGCGCTTTTCACGATCCGGCACGAAATACGCCACATCTTCCGGCGCCAGATGCTGCGGAATGTCTGAGACCACCAGCCGCGCAATACCCGCATGCAGCACCGCATCCCCCCAGGCATTGATGAAGCGTGCCAGCGCCCGCCCGCCGGCGCCACCGAACAGCGAAGGCCGTTCCGAATAGGTATCTTCCAGATATTCCGCAATCACCCAGGAATCGATCACCACGCGGCCATTATCCAGCATCACGGGCACCTTCTGTGCGCCATGCAAACCAATCGCGGACTTGTCGGTGAAACGCCAGGGGATGGTCTCCACCGCCAGGCCCTTATGCGCCAGCGCCAAGCGGCTCCGCCAGCAATAAGGGCTGAAGCGCCGCGCCGGATCGGCACCGCAGAGTTCGTAAAGCTGAATAGCCATCGCGCAATCTCCTCTCCCGCATTATGCTACGCCCGGAAAGGAAAGGCCACGGCATGAAGACACCTTTGCTGCTTGCGCTCGACCAGGGCACAACCTCCACGCGCAGCATTGCATTTGGCGCGGATCTCGTACCGCGCGCCACGGCGCAGCTGGAATTGCCGCAGCATTTCCCCGCACCTGGCTGGGTGGAACATGAGCCAGAGGATATCTGGCAAGGTGCCATCACTACACTGCATCAGGCCTTGGAAAAAGCTGGCGGCAGCGCTGGCGATGTGGCCGGCATCGGCATCACCAATCAGCGCGAAACCACGCTGCTCTGGGATCGCGCAACGGGCCGCTGCCTGCATCGCGCCATTGTCTGGCAGGATCGTCGGACTGCCGATGCCTGCGCGACGCTTCGCAGCGAGGGTCATGAAGCGCTGCTGACCGAACGCACGGGGCTTTTGGCTGATCCCTATTTCTCCGCCACCAAACTCGCCTGGATGCTGGATAATATCGCGGGCGCGCGCGCGGCTGCAGAACGCGGGGCGCTGGCCTTCGGCACGGTGGATTGCTTTCTGCTTTGGCGCCTGACAGGCGGGCGCGTGCATGCAACGGATGCCACCAACGCCGCGCGCACCATGTTGTTCGATATCCGGCGCGGTATTTGGGATGCGGATTTGCTGCGGCTGTTTCGCATCCCTGAAGCCATTTTGCCGGAAGTGCGTGATTGCGCCGGGGATTTTGGCGCCACCGATCCCACCTTGCTGGGTGGCGCCATTCTCATTCGCGGCCTGGCGGGGGACCAGCAGGCGGCGACGATCGGTCAGGGCTGCTTCGCGCCAGGCATGGTGAAATCCACCTATGGCACGGGCTGCTTCGCGCTGCTGAATACGGGCGAGGCGCCGGTCGCATCGCGCAATCGCTTGCTCACCACCATCGCCTACCAATTACAGGGCAAACGCCATTACGCGCTGGAAGGTGCCATTTTCGTCGCCGGCGCCGCGGTGCAATGGCTGCGCGATGGCCTCGGCATCATCAAGGAAGCGAAGGAAGCGGGCGCTTTGGCGGCGCAGGCAGACCCGGCGCAGCGCGTGGTGCTGGTGCCGGCCTTTGCCGGGCTTGGCGCGCCGCATTGGGATGCCAAGGCGCAAGCTGCCATCTTCGGCCTGACACGCGGTGCAGGCCGTGCCGAACTTTGCCGTGCTGCCCTTGAAAGTGTCGCGTTCCAAACGCGCGATTTGATCGAAGCCATGCATGCGGATTGGCAAGGGGCGAAGGAGACTGTGCTGCGGGTTGATGGCGGTATGGTTGCTTCCGATTGGACAATGCAATTCCTGGCCGACCAATTGGGCGCGCCGGTGGATCGCCCAACCGTGCTGGAAACCACGGCGCTTGGTGCGGCTTATCTCGCCGGCATGCAGGCCGGGCTTTGCGCCCCACCAGGTGCTGCAGGGGCGACGCATTGGCGCCTGGAACGCCGTTTCGTTCCACAAATGAATCGCGCAGATGCAGATAGCCGCTACACGCTTTGGCGAGATGCGCTGCGCCGCACGCTTTCGGAACCAACAGCATGATTTACGATGATTTGGGCGTGCCGCGCATCATCAACGCCTATGGCACGAATACACGGCTTTCCGGTGGGCTGATGGCGCCGGAAGTGCTGACTGCCATGGCGGAAGCCGCGCGCGCCACGGTTGAAATGCATCATCTGCAAGCCGCCGCCAGCCGAGAAATCGCCAAAGCCACTGGCGCGCAAGCGGGCATTGTCACCTCTGGCGCCTCCGCCGCCGTATTGCTCGGCGCGGCAGCCTGCATGGCGCGGCTTGATCCGGGCGCGATGAACCGTCTGCCCGATACGCGCGGGATGCCGGACGAATTCATCACCATCCGCAGCCAGCGCAATATGTATGACCGCGCGCTGCGCGTCGCGGGTGGG
>JBIIIE010000258.1:0-4473 GCA_044235135.1 Roseomonas sp.
ACGCCCCAGGCACGGCGGCCCGCCGGCATGGGGTCTGGCGCCGTGCCGGTGATGGCCTGTTGCAACATGGCGGTTGAAACCAGAAAGGCCGCGTTCTCAAACAGCCCCGCCTGCAAATGCTGGCCGCGGCCCGACGTATCGCGCTGGCGGAGCGCGCTCAAAATCCCGATGGCGCCGAACATGCCGCCCATCATGTCATTGACCGGTGCGCCGGCGCGCAAGGGGCGGCCGGGCGGGCCTGTCATGTAGGCAAGCCCCGATTGCATCTGCACAACCTCATCCAAGGCAGTGCGGTTTTCATAGGGCCCAGGGAGATACCCCTTCAGCGAGCAATAGATCAGCCGCGGATTGCGCGCCGCAAGCGCTTCATAGCCAAGGCCTTTGGCGGCCAGGCCACCGGGGCGGAAATTCTCGACCACCACATCGGCGGTATCAATCAGGCGCTTGAGTGCCTCAAGATCCGCCGCGTCATCCGTATCAAGCGTGACGCTTTTCTTGTTGCGGCTGAAGGCGGGGAAGAAGCCAGTGCCGGACGCCACCAAATAGCGGGTGCGGTCGCCCTTGCCGGGGGGTTCTATCTTGATCACCTCGGCGCCCAGATCGGCCAGAACCAGGCCGCAGGTTGGCCCCATAACCATGTGGGAAAACTCAACAACCCTTATGCCGGCAAGCGGTAGCAGATCCATGATGGCGCCTTGTGGGCAGTGTGAGGAGGCGAAAGCACCCGCCCGGCAGCGCCTTCACCCCCAAGGCTAGGGCGATTTGGGGCAAGTGCAAAATCAGGCCCGGGCGGGTGTCCTTAACCGCAGATTCCCTCTGGCCCATTGGCAAAGCCTGGGGCATGACCATTTTCGGGTTACAACAGGGGAGTCTCCAATGTCTGCTTTCAGCCTTTCTCGGCGCCAGGCGCTGCTGGCCGCGCCCGTGCTGCTCGCGGCACCTGCCATTGCGCAGGCTCAGCCGCGCGCCATCAAGCTTGGCATCATCCAGCCCGTGACCGGCGCGCTTGCGCAGGATGGCGAATATGGACGGCTCGGCGCGGAGCTTGCCATCGCCGATATCAATGCCGGCGGCGGCATCAAGGCGCTGGGTGGCGCGCCGGTTGAAATGGTGTTTGGCGATGCGCGTTCCACCCCCGATGGTGGCGTGGCCGAGGTTGAGAAAATGCAGGCCGAAGGCGTGCTGGCGATTGTGGGCGGCTTCGCAAGCCCGATCTGCCTTGCCGCTTCCCAGGCCGCATCGCGTTACGATCTGCCTTATATTGTGGATGTGGGTGTATCGGATCAAATCGTCTCTCGCGGCCTGACGAATACGTTTCGCTTCGGGCCGGGCTTTGGCACCGTGACCGCGACGGCCTTGGATAATCTGGTTGCGATCAATGACGCTGCCGGTAAGCCTTCCCGCACCGCCGTGATTGTGCATGAGGATGGGTTGTTCGGGTCCGGCATGGCGCGGCTGTTGAATGCCGAATTGCCCAAGCGCGGCTTTCAGGTGCTGGAGACAATCGCGCACCCAACGCCATCGCGCGACATGTCCAATGTGGCGCTGCGTATCCGGGCGCTTAATCCCGATCTGATCATCCCGTCATCCTATTACGCGGAATTCGTGTTGCTGTCGCAAACCTTGCAGCAGCGCCGCATTCGCCCGAAGGGGATTTATTGCATCCTGAATGGCGCGGCTTCCAATTTCCGCTTTGTGCGGGAATTCCCGGAAGCGGCCAATCTGGTGATGGATTGCAACCATTGGGCCGATCCGCGCAAGCCGAAAACCGCCGAGCTGCGCCGGCGCGTGGAAGCACAGAATCGCTTCTGGCTGTATAATGTGCCGCTGAATTATTCCGCCGTGATGCTGTTTGCCGATGCGCTGGAACGCGCGGGCAGGGCGGATCGTGGCGCGTTGATCCAGGCGCTGGCGGCAACGGGTGCCGGCTTTGATCGTCACATCATGCCCTATGGACCCACGCAATTCGTCAATGGTCAGAACCAGGGCGGCAAGCCGGTCAACACGCAAGTGCAGAATGGCGATATCAAGGTGATCTTCCCGCGCGATTTTGCGGACGCCCAGCCGATCTATCCCGTCACCGGCTGAGATGGGCTACCCGCCCGAAATTCTGCTGGAGGCCGTGGCAAACGGCCTCCTGATGGGGGCCGTTTATGGGCTGGTGGCGCTTGGCCTCACGCTGGTTTACGGTGTGCTGCATATCATCAACTTTGCCCATGGCGCGCTGCTGACGCTGGCGATGTATGCGGCCTTTGTTGCGCATGGCGCCTTTGGGCTTGACCCTTACGCGGCCATGGTACCGCTGGCCGGGCTGTTTTTCGTGCTGGGCTATTTGGTGCAGCGCCTGGTGATCGGGCCTGCCAGCCGCGGCGATGATTCCAATATGTTGCTGGTGACACTTGGCCTTTCGATCATCATCGAAAACGCCATGTTGGCGATTTTTCGGTCGGACACCATGACGGTCCGCTTGCCCTATGCCATGTCCATGGTGGAAATGGGCGATGTGCTGTTATCGCTCCCGCGGCTGATTGGCTTTGGCGTGACGCTGCTGATGGCCTTGCTGCTTTATGTGCTGATGACACGCACCGATACCGGCCGCGCCATTCGCGCGGTGGCCAAGGAACGCACAGGTGCTGCCTTGGTTGGGATTGATGTTGCGCATATCTATGCCGTGACCTTCGGCATTGGCACGGCCTGCCTTGCCATTGCGGCCTGCCTTTTGCTCCCGTCCTTTTATGTTTCACCGCGCGTGGGCAATGCCTTTGTGCTGGTTGCCTTCACCATTGTGGTATTGGGCGGCATGGGCAGCGTGACAGGCGCATTGCTGGGCGGGCTTTTCATCGGCGTGGTGGAAAGCCTTTCCGGGCTTTATTTCGGCGATAGCCTTGGTCAGATCGGGATATTCCTGATCTTCATCCTGGTGCTGCTGCTTCGCCCGACCGGGCTTTTCGGGGCGCGCGCATGACGGCCCGCGAGACCCTGCCGATCCTGCTGTTTCTGATTGGCGCTGTGCTGGTTTCGCTGTTTGTCACCAGCAATGTCGTGCTGAATTTCCTGGTATTCACGCTGATCCTCGCGATTGCCGCGCAGGGGTGGAATGTGCTCGGCGGATATGGCGGGCAATATTCGTTTGGGCACGCAGCGTTTTTCGGCATGGGCGCTTATGTCAGCGCCATTCTGCAACAACGCTTTGGCGTGAATGCCTATCCAGCAGCGGCTTTTGGTATCGCCGCCGCCGCGCTGCTTGGCTATGCGATTGGCGCCATGGTGTTTCGCGCCGGCTTGCGCGGTTCCTATTTCGCCTTGGTCACACTGGCCTTTGCTGAGGTGCTGCGCATCATGGCCAATGCGACCGAGATCACAGGTGGGGCGGCGGGTTTGCTGATCAGCCTCAATCTCGGCGCCGGTAATCTGCAATTCGCCAATCGGTCGAGCTTTCTGATTCTGGGCGCGGTGCTGCTGGCGCTTGCCATGCTGATCACCCTGGCCTTGGAGAAAAGCCGGCTTGGCGCGCAGCTTGTCGCGGTGCGGGAAAATGAAGCCGCCGCGGCGGCGCTTGGCGTGGATATTCTGGCGGTGAAGCTGCGCGCCATCAGCCTATCAGCAGCGCTGACCGGTGCGGCGGGTGCGCTTTATGCGCAGTATTTTCTTTATATTGACAGCACTATTGCCTTCGGCACCTGGATTTCCGTGGAAGCGCTGCTCGCACCCATCATTGGCGGCGCGGGCACGGTATTCGGGCCGCTGATTGGCGCGCTGATCCTGCAAGGGCTCAGCGAGGGCACCAAAATGCTGATTGGCAAAATCCCTGGCGTTGATCTGATCATCTTCGGCGTATTGCTGATCCTGGTAGTGCGCTTTCCCCTGCATCGCATCCCGGGCCTTTTGGCCGCGCGCTGGCGCGGCAAGGGGGCGCCATGACAGGGCAGGGCAGGGATCCCGCCTTCCTCGCAGTACGCGACCTGACCAAGCGCTTCGGTGGGCTGACTGCCGTGTCTGACGCGACCTTTGATGTGCGTGAAGGCTCAATCACCGGGCTTATCGGTCCGAATGGTGCGGGCAAGACGACACTCTTTGCCATGATCGCGGGTTTTGAACAGCCCAGCGCTGGCCTGGTGCTATTGGATGGTGAGGAAATTACCGGGCGCAAGCCGCATGATCTGGCGAAGCTTGGTCTGGCGCGCACCTTCCAGATTGTGCAGCCCTTTGCTGGGCTTTCGGTGCGCGAAAACATCGCTGTCGGCGCCTTCCTGCGCTTGCCCAAGCGCCGTGATGCCTTGGAATTGGCGCAACAGGTCGGGCAGCGCCTTGGCCTTGGCCCGCAATTGGACAAACCCGCAGCAGCGCTGACGGTGGCGGGGCGGAAGCGCCTGGAAGTGGCCCGCGCGCTCGCGACCCGCCCGCGGATATTGCTGTTGGATGAGGTTTTGGCGGGGCTGAACCCGTCGGAGCTTCGTGATTTCCTGCCGGTAT
>JBIIIE010000260.1:0-4453 GCA_044235135.1 Roseomonas sp.
CGGCACGCATGGCGCCTTGGAATTCATGCCTGGCAAGCAGGCCGGCATGTCAGAAAAATGCTGGCCCGATCGGTTGATTGGCGATTTGCCGAATTACTACCTCTATGCCTCGAACAACCCGTCTGAAGGCATGTTGGCCAAGCGCCGCGCCGGTGCAACGCTGATCAGCTATTTGACGCCACCGATTGCCTCCGCGGGGCTTTATCGTGGTTTACTTGACCTGAAGGCTTCCATTGATCGCTGGCGCGCGCTTGATCCTGATGCGGATCCGAATCAACGTGCTGCCTTGGCTGGCTTGATCCAGGCGCAGGCAAGCGCGGTTGATTTGGCCACCGAAGAACCCGTCTGGGCCGATCCTGCGCCGGAGATTGTAAAGCTCAGCGCGAGCCTCTTGGAATTGGAATATACGCTCATTCCGCATGGCATGCATGTAGTGGGTGAACCGCCAAATGCGGAACAACGCGCCGAAATGCTGACCGCCGCCGGTGTTGCGGATGCGGCTGCCCAGGCGCGTTATGATGCGCTGCTGGCGGAGGATCATGAGATCCCTTCCATCCTGCGCGCCTTGGAAGGGCGCTACATCATGCCCGCCCCTGGTGGCGATTTGCTGCGCAGCATGGATGTGCTGCCAACAGGTCGGAACCTGCATGGCTTCGATCCCTTCAAGCTGCCGAGTGCCTTCGCCGTGCAGGATGGCATGCGTCAGGCCAGCCGTTTGCTTGACCGCCATTTGGCCGAGGGAAATCAGTTGCCCGAGACCGTCGCGATGGTTTTGTGGGGCACGGATAATTTGAAAACCGAAGGTAGCCCGATTGCCCAGGCGCTCGCACTCATGGGCGCCACGCCGCGTTATGACAGCTATGGGCGGTTGGCCGGTGCGTCTTTGGTGCCACTCGCCGAATTGGGCCGCCCACGCATTGATGTGGTGATGACGCTATCCGGCATTTTCCGCGATCTGTTGCCCTTGCAGATGAAATTGCTGGCGGAGGCCGCGCTGCTTGCCGCGCAAGCCGAGGAGCCAGCGGAGCAGAATTTCATCCGCAAGCACGCGCTGCAGCATATCGCCGAACATGGCGGCAGCATGGAACAGGCGGCGCTGCGTGTCTTCGGCAATACTGATGGCACTTATGGCGCGCATGTGAATTCCATGATCCATGACAGCGCCTGGAATGACGAAGACGAATTGGCGACAAGCTTTGTCCGCCGAAAGGGCTTCGCCTATGGCATGGATGGCAAGCCTGCGCGCGCTGACAAGGTGTTACAGCAGGTTTTGGCGAGTGTGGAGATCACCTACCAGAACCTTGATAGTGTCGAGGTTGGTGTCACCAGCATTGACCAGTATTTCGATATGCTGGGTGGCGTCAGCCGCGCCGTGCAGGTCGCGCGTGGTGGTCGGGCTTCCGCGATTTACATCAGTGATCAGACCCGCGGTGAGGGTAAGATCAGGACGCTGGCTGAGCAGGTAACGCTTGAAACCCGCACCCGCGCCCTGAATCCGAAATGGTATGAAGGCCTGCTGAAGCATGGCTATGAAGGCGTGCGCGAGATTGAAGCGCATGTGACGAATACCATGGGCTGGTCGGCAACAACCGGCCATGTGGCGCCTTGGGTCTATGAACGCATCGCCGATGTCTATGTGCTGGATGCAGAAATGCGTGATCGAATCGCGCGGCTTAATCCAACGGCATCCGCAAAAATCGCCAATCGCCTGATTGAAGCGCAAGAACGTCGCTACTGGAATCCCAGCGCCGATGTCCTGGCCGCGTTGCGTCAGGCGGGTGATGAGCTTGAAGATCGCATCGAAGGCATCAGTGAAGGAGTCGCGGCATGACCGTGTTGATGAGAGAGCCGCCCCGCCTTACCGGTCGCCCCCGACAGGGAGATGGTGATGGCAGTGTTCAGGTGCATATGGATGAAGCCGTTTCCGGCACGACGGCAAAAGTATTCGCTGTCTATGGCAAGGGCGGCATAGGTAAAAGCACCACGTCTTCCAATCTGTCTGTCGCGTTTTCGAAGATCGGCAAGAAGGTGCTGCAAATCGGGTGTGATCCAAAGCATGACAGCACCTTTACGCTCACCAAGCGCCTGATTCCAACCGTGATTGATGTATTGGAATCGGTGCAGTTCCACGCTGAGGAACTGCGCGCCGAGGATTTCGTGTTTGAAGGCTACAATGGCGTCATGTGCGTTGAAGCGGGTGGGCCGCCAGCCGGTACGGGCTGTGGTGGCTATGTCGTTGGCCAGACCGTGAAGCTGCTCAAGGAACACCATCTGCTTGATGATACGGATGTCGTGATTTTTGATGTGCTGGGCGATGTGGTCTGTGGCGGTTTCGCCGCGCCATTGCTACATGCGGAACGCGGTCTGGTGGTGGCTGCCAATGATTTCGACAGCATCTTCGCCATGAATCGGATCATCGCCGCCATCAAGGCGAAGTCGAAGAACTACCCCGTGCGGCTCGGCGGCGTGATTTGCAATCGCAGCGCCGGAACGGATCAGATTGACCGCTTCAACGCCGCAACTGGCATGAAGACCCTGGCGCATTTCCCTGATCTTGATGTCATCCGCCGCTCCCGTTTGAAGAAGGCGACCCTGTTCGAGATGGAGGGATCGCCTGAATTGGAGGCGGTCCAGGCGGAATACATCCGCCTTGCGGAATCGCTTTGGGCCGGTGCGGAAGGTCTGGAAGCCGCACCACTCAAGGATCGTGAAATCTTCGATCTATTGGGGTTTGACTGATGCAGACCGCGACGTATCAGCATCGCCGCAGCCAGATCGAAACCTATTTCGATCGCACCGCTGCGGATGCCTGGGCGCGCCTCACGTCAGATGCGCCGGTCAGCGGCATTCGCGCCACGGTGCGCGCCGGCCGTGATGAAATGCGGCAGACTCTTCTGGCTTGGCTACCGGATGACCTGACGGGCAAGCGTCTTCTTGATGCCGGTTGTGGCACAGGGACTTTTGCCATTGAAGCCGCGCGGCGTGGTGCACAGGTTTTGGCGATTGATGTATCACCCTCCCTGATCAAAATTGCGCGTGAACGAAGCGAGGGCCAGGCGCCGGAGGGCAGCATCATCCATGAAGTGGGTGATATGCTCGATGGCCAATACGGCATTTTCGATCACGTCGTCGCCATGGATAGCCTGATCCATTATCACCCGGACGATATGGTACGTAGCCTATCCAGCCTCGCCCCGCGCATTCGCCGTTCCATGTTAATGACCTTTGCACCAAAGACACCATTGCTCGCAGCGATGCATTTTGTCGGGCGCGCCTTTCCGCGTGGGGATCGTGCACCCGCGATTGAACCAGTGGCAGAACGTCGCCTGAAGGCGCGCATCACGGGCGAAAGGCAGCTGATGTCCTGGAATCTTGGTCAGGATCGGCGTATTTCGCGGGGCTTCTATACCTCTCATGCGCTGGAGTTGATCCGGAAATGAGCGAGGTGAATGACCGCTTGGCACGACTTTGGACAGGGATCAGCGTGAATGTGCTGCCCTTCGCCGAAGCCAGCAGCGGCCCTTTGCCGATCGGGCGTTTGTTGCGTCTTTCGCTGTTTCAAATCTCCTGCGGTATGACCGCGGTGCTGATGGTGGGCACACTCAATCGCGTCATGATCGTGGAAATGGGTGTCGCCGCCAGCCTGGTGGCCATCATGGTGGCGCTGCCCTTGCTATTTGCGCCGCTGCGGGCCCTGATCGGCTTCCGTTCGGATTCACACCGTTCAGTACTGGGCTGGCGACGTGTTCCCTATCTCTGGCTTGGTAGCGTCATCCAATTTGGTGGGCTCGCAATGATGCCCTTCGCCTTGATCATTTTGTCGGGCGATACCTGGGCACCGCCTTGGGTAGCGCAACTTGCGGCAGGGCTTGCGTTTCTAATGGTTGGCGCCGGCATGCATACGGTGCAGACCGTGGGTCTTGCCTTGGCGACTGATATTGTCCCGCGCGAAGCGCAGCCGAATGTCGTCACGATCCTTTCGCTAATGCAATTGATCGGTATGGTGATTTCTGCGATTGCCTTTGGTGCTTTCCTCGCAAATTTTTCGCAAATCAAGCTGATCCAGCTAGTGCAAGGCATGGCGGCCGCGACGCTGATCATCAATCTGATTGCTGCCTGGAAGCAGGAACCAAGGCGACCGGAATTGACCCTTGGACGTGCCCCCGGTGACCCGGGTTTCCGTGAAAGTCTAAGCCTGTTGCGCAAGTCAGGACCATGGGATCGGCGTTTGCTTGCGGCGGCGCTGGGTACCGCGGCCTTCAGTATGCAGGACGTCCTGCTGGAACCCTATGGCGGACAGATTCTGTCGCTTAGTGTGGGTGCCACAACCGCCTTGACCGCGCTTTTCGCGAGTGGCGCGGTACTGGGCTTTTTGCGCGCCGCGCCCTTGCTTGGCCGCGGCATGCATGCACAACGCGTAGCCAGCGCCGGTGCCATGGTTGGAATCTCGGGC
>JBIIIE010000261.1:0-4432 GCA_044235135.1 Roseomonas sp.
CCGCGCTTGCGGCGGGCAATGCTGTTCTGCTGAAGCCATCGGAATTCACGCCGCTGACATCGCTTGCACTTGGGCTGATCGCCGAAAAGGCGGGGCTGCCGCGCGGCTTGTTCCAAGTGCTGGCCGGGCCCGGGCAGGGGACGGGTGAAGCGCTGCTCGCCGCCCCTGAAATCGCAAAGGTGGTTTTTGTGGGGGGCATCGCCGCAGGCCGCGCCGTTGCCGCCACCGCCGCCGCGCGCGGCCTGCCCAGCCTGTTGGAGCTTGGCGGCAAAAGCGCCAATATCGTTTTCGAGGATGCGGATTTCGCCTCCGCCATCCAAGGCGCGCAGCAGGCGATCTATGCCGGCAGCGGTCAATCCTGCGTAGCGGGATCGCGGCTTCTGGTGCAGCGCCGCCTGCATGATCGGTTTATCGCCACGCTCGCCGAAGCACAGCGCCGCATTCGGATGGGCGATCCCATGGATACCGCGACAGAAATGGGTCCCGTCGCCAATGCGCGACAATTCGCCCATGTGCGGGAATTGCTCGCCGCCGGTGCGGCTTCCGGCGCTGCGGTTCTGGCCGCCGAAAGACCTGCCGCGCTGCCGGAGGGCGGCTTTTGGGTGCCGCCCACCTTGCTCGCCGGGCTTTCCAACGAAGCCAGGCCGGCGCGGGAAGAAATCTTCGGCCCCGTTGTCGCCGCCATCCCCTTCGAGGATGAGGCAGAAGCCATCAGCCTTGCCAATGCCACGCCCTTTGGCTTGGCCGGCGCGGTCTGGACGCGCGATTTGGGCCGGGCGCATCGTGTCGCGGCGGCGGTCAGGGCAGGGACCTTTTGGGTGAATGGCTATCGCACCATTCATGTCTCCGTGCCTTTTGGCGGCTTTGGTGCCTCGGGCCATGGGCGGTCCTCGGGCCAGGAGGTCCTGGCCGAACTGACGCAAAGCAAGGCAATTTGGATAGATACTGCACCGGAACCGACCTTGGGATTTGGTCATAAGCCGGGTTGAGGCCCAAGGGCGCTTGCGCCGCCTGCCGCAAGCGGGCTTGATAAGGGCAGATCAAGAAAGGGGCTTCACATGCAAAGACGGGATCTTTTCAAACTCGGCGCCGCCGCCGCCACTGGCCTGCCTTCCTTCGCCATCGCGCAACCAGCCCAGAACCGCGTGCTGAAAATGGTGCCTCAGGCGAACCTCACCAGCCTCGACCCGATTTGGACCACGGCGAATATCACCCGCAATTTCGGCCATATGGTGTTTGACACGCTTTATGGCATGGATGCGCAATTCCGCCCCCATCCGCAAATGGCCGCCGGGCATAGCAGCGATGATGGCGGGCGCAGCGTCACCATCACGCTTCGCCCAGGCTTGAAGTTCCATGATGGGGAGCCGGTGCGCGCGCAGGATGTGGTGCCAAGCCTGCAACGCTGGATGCGGCGCAACCCCTTCGGCCAGAAGCTGGCGACGGTGACGGATGACATCCAGGTTGTGGATGACATGCGGCTGCGCTTTCGGCTGAAAAAGCCCTTCCCGCTGCTGTTCCATGCGCTGGCGCAGGTTTCAAATAGCCCCGCCTTCATCATGCCGGAACGCCTGGCCAAGACCGATCCCTTCCAGCAGGTGCGCGAAGCGATTGGCTCCGGCCCCTTCCGCTTCAAGGCCAATGAATTCAATTCCGGCAGCCTTGTGGTCTATGAACGCTTTGCCGATTACCAGCCCGTGCAAAGCGGCACCACCAGCCTGACCGCCGGGCCGAAAATCGCCCATTTCGACCGCGTTGAATGGCATATCATTGTGGATGCCGCGACAGCGGCGGCGGCTTTGCAAACCGGTGAGATTGACTGGTATGAACAGCCCCCGCCCGAAGTGCAGCAGCTTTTGCGCCGCAATCGGCAAGTGGTGATCGAAGCGATTGACCCGCTGCCGCTGACCGGCATTTTGCGTTTCAATCATCTGCACGCGCCCTTCAACAACAAGGCTTTGCGCCAGGCCTTGCTGCCCGCGATCAGCCAGGAGGATTTCATGCAGGCCTCGGTGGGCACCGATGCCTCACTTTATACGACGGGCGTTGGCTGTTTCACGCCGGGCACGCCGCTGGCCAATGATGCGGGGCTGGCGCCGCTGATGGGTCCGCGCAGCATTGACCGCGCGCGGGCCTTGATGCGCGAAGCGGGCTACACCAACCAGCCCATGCGCCTGATCGGCCCCACGGATATCCTGGTGCCGGCGGCACTGACGCAGGTGGGGGCGGATTTGGTGCGTCGGCTCGGCTTCAATGCCGACATCGTATTGAGCGATTGGGGCACTACCGTGCAGCGCCGCACCTCGCGCGAGCCCCTGGAGCGCGGCGGCTGGTCCATGCTCTTCACCTCCTTTTCGTCGTTTGATTTCGCCGATCCGGCGGCGCATTTCCCGTTGCGCGGCAATGGCACCAATGCCTGGTTCGGCTGGCCGAATGTGCCGAGGCTTGAGGAATTGCGCGATGCCTGGTTTGACGCGCCGGACCTTCCCGCGCAGCAGGCCATCGCACGGGATATGCAGACGGTTGCGATGGATGAACTGCCCTATATTCCGTTGGGTTCCTACAAATCCATGACCGCGCTTCGGGCCAATCTGACCGGGCGTGTGGCCGGCCTCGCGCTTTATTGGGGCATCAGGCGGGGCTGAGGGGTAGGGGGGCGCGCTGCCCCCCCCGTCACACAAGCCATTGCTGGCATGGGCCATGCATCTCATGGGCAGGGCCAGGGTTGCCAGCCAGTCAATGGGGCTATTTGCGCCGCACTGAAAGCAGGCTAAGCGAAGCGCCTTGCGCTGCTTTGCCAATTGGCAGGGCAGAGTGACTTTTACCTGGGCAGACTGGGCTGCCCCGAACATGGGATGGGAGATGGACGATGGATCGTAGAAACTTCCTCAAGGCAACAGCCGGCGTTGCGGCGCTGGCTGGCAGCGGCGGCCTTGCCGCCCCGGCTCTGGCGCAACCCGCCGGCGCACGCACGCTGCGCTTCGTGCCGCAGGCCAATCTGGCCAATTTCGACCCGATCTGGGGCACGCAATATGTTGTGCGCAATGCCGCTGCCCTGGTGTGGGACACGCTGTATGGCTTTGACGACAAGCTGGAAGCCAAGCGTCAGATGGTGGAAAGCGAGGAAGTCTCCTCCGATGGCAAGGTTTGGACCTTCCGCCTGCGTGACGGCCTGATGTGGCATGACGGCACCAAGGTGACCGCAGCGGATTGCGTTGCCAGCCTCAATCGCTGGGCGGTACGCGATGGCATGGGCCAGATGATCCGCGCGCTGCAGGAAGAATTGGTGGCGGTGGATGACCGCACCTTCCGCTGGCGCCTCAAGGCGCCTTACCCCAAGATGCTTCTGGCACTCGGCAAGAACAATACGCCGATGGCCTTCATGATGCCGGAACGCATCGCGCGCACGGATCCCTTCCAGCAGGTGACCGAATATGTGGGTTCTGGCCCCATGCGCTTTGTCCGCAATGAGTGGGTGCCCGGCGCCCGCGCGGTTTTCGCGAAATTCGACCAATATGTGCCGCGCAATGAGCCCCCGTCATGGCTTGCCGGCGGTAAGCGCATCAATGTTGATCGGATTGAATGGATCATCATGCCGGACCCCGCGACCGCTTCGGCGGCGCTGATGAATGGCGAAATTGATTGGTGGGAAACCCCGCTGACGGACCTGATCCCGTCTTTGCGGCGCAACCGCAATGTGCGCGTGGATATCGCCGATCCGCTCGGCAATATCGGTTCCTTCCGCTTCAACCATTTGCATGCGCCCTTCAATGATGTGCGCGCGCGCCGCGCGGTTGCCATGGTGCTGAACCAGGAAGATTACATGCGCGCCGTGGTTGGTGATGATCGGGCGCTCTGGCAGACCCTGCCTTCCTTCTTCACGCCGGGCACCCCGCTTTATACGGAAGCCGGTGGCGATATCCTGAAGGGCCCGCGCAATGTGGACGCCGCCCGCGCGCTGCTGCGTGAATCCGGCTATAATGGCCAGCCCATTACCGTGCTGGTCGGGCAGGATCAGGCGCCGCTCAAGGCCATGGGTGAAGTCACCAATGCGCTGCTGCGTTCCATCGGCATGAATGTGGATTTCGTGGCGACGGATTGGGGCACGGTGGGTCAGCGCCGCGCTTCCAAGTCTCCTCCCGGTCAGGGCGGCTGGCATATCTTCCACACCTGGCATGCGGGTGCGGATTGCATCAATCCGGCGGCCTATCTGGCGCTGCGCGCGCATGGCGATGGCGCCTGGTTTGGCTGGCCCAAGGATGACGCTGTGGAAGCGGCGCGTGACAAGTGGTTCGCTGCACCCGATCTGGCGGCGGAAAAGGCCGCGGTGGCGGAAATGAATGCCGCGGCCATGAGCCACATGACCTATGCGCCAACCGGCTTTTACAAGACCTATCAGGCTTGGCGTTCCAATGTGACGGGCATTGTCGGT
>JBIIIE010000262.1:0-4424 GCA_044235135.1 Roseomonas sp.
GCACGCTTTCTTCGGCATTATCCATCACATGCCGCATATAGGCGCTGACGGTGGCAAGCCCGTAATCAGCAACGGCGCGGCTTAATTCCTGCACGCCTTTTTCATTGGCAGCGATTTGCGCCTTGATGTCAGCAACATTCACATCCGGGCTGCGCGCCGGGTAGCGTGCGCCGGCCAGTAGGGCGCGGAATTCCGCTTCGCGGAAATGCCCGCCATCCACCAGCAGGAAATCATCAATCACCACGCCTTCTTCTTCCAAAGTGCGCGATAGCGGCGGTGTGGAACCGGGCGTGAGGCCACCAATATCGGCGTGATGCCCGCGTGAGCCGACGAAGAAAATGATCTTGCTGCCCGCCGCATCAAATACCGGCGTGATGACGGTGACATCCGGCAGATGCGTGCCGCCATTATAGGGGTTGTTGAGCGCCACCACATCGCCGGGCTTGAGCGAAGTGCCGCGCGTGCGAATAACCGTGCGCACACTTTCGCCCATGGCGCCCAGATGCACCGGCACATGCGGCGCATTGGCAATCAGCGCGCCGGTGGCATCGAAAATGGCGCAGGAAAAATCGAGCCTTTCCTTGATATTCACTGAAAGGCTGGTGTTTTGCAGTACGGCGCCGGTCTGTTCGGCGATGCTCATGAACAGATTGTTGAAGAGTTCGAGCATCACCGGATCAGGCTGATCCGCCGAGGCAATATCAGCAGCGCGGGCGCGCGGTGTGATGCGGCGCAGCACCAGATGATTGCGCGCGGTGACTTCCGCTTCCCAGCCGGGTTCCACCACGGTGGTGGCATTGGCTTCGCGCAGCAAGGCGGGACCAGCGATGCGATCCCCGGCGCGGAGCACATCGCGGTCATGCACCGGGGCGGCATGGGCCGCGCCATTGGTGAAAAGGGATACGCTATCCAAGGCCTGCGGCACTTCACCGGTGGCGCGCGGCGGCAGGGCGGCTTCGCGCACTTCTTCGCCGGGGGCAGTGATTTCAGCGATGCAGGCTTCCACAATCACCTGACGTTCCGGCGTGGCGAAGCCAAAGCGGCGGCGATGCGCTTCCGTGAAGGCGGCCAGCACGTCCTGATGCGGGCCGAAAGCAACGGGCAGGAAGGTATCGGTGCCGGCATAGCGCAAATGTAGCCGGCGTGCCGCTTGCAGCCGCGCGGGATCGGCGCCTTGGCGGGCCAATTCTTCGCGCCCCGCCGCTTCCAACGCAGCAAGCCGCGCGGTCAGATCGGTGATGGCATCAACAGTAAAGGGCGCTTCCACTGCGGCTTCGCGGATCACCGCCTGATCCGCCAAGCCCATGCCATAGGCAGAAAGCACGCCCGCGAAGGGATGGATGAAGACGGTTTCCATGCCCAATTCATCCGCGACCAGACAGGCATGTTGCCCGCCAGCGCCGCCGAAGCATTGCAGGGCGAAGCGAGTCGCGTCATGACCCTTCTGGATGGAAACCTGCTTGATGGCATTGGCCATATTGGCCACCGCCACGCGCAAAAACCCTTCCGCCACGGCGCGCGGATCGGGTGCGGGCTTACCCTGCGCCTTGCCGATTTCGGCAGCGAGGGCCGCGAATTTCTCAGCGACAATCTCCGCATCCAAGGGCTGATCACCATTGGGGCCGAAGATTGCCGGGAAGTGATGCGGCTGGATCTTGCCCACCATCACATTTGCATCGGTCACCGTCAGCGGACCGCCGCGCCGATAACAGGCAGGGCCAGGCACAGCGCCGGCGGAATCAGGCCCCACACGGAAACGCGCGCCATCGAAATGCAGAATGGAACCACCGCCGGCGGCTACCGTATTGATCGCCATCATCGGCGCGCGCATCCGCACGCCCGCGACTTCAGTTTCAAACGCGCGTTCAAAAGCGCCGGCGTAAAGCGCGACATCGGTGGAAGTGCCGCCCATGTCAAAGCCGATGATACGCTCAAACCCGCCCATCGCTGCGGTGCGCGCCGCACCCACAATGCCGCCCGCAGGGCCAGAGAGAATCGCATCCTTACCCTGGAAATGCCCGGCTTCGGTCAAGCCGCCGCTTGATTGCATGAAATACAGCCGGACAGTCGGCAATTCAGCGGCCACCTGATCGACATAGCGGCGCAAAATGGGGGAAAGATACGCATCAACAACGGTGGTATCGCCACGCGGCACAATGCGCGGCAGCGGGCTCGCGCGATGGCTGAGCGAGATTTGCGTAAAGCCAACCTCGCGCGCAATCGCGCCAAGCCGTTCTTCATGCGCGGGATAAGCCCAGGCATGCATCATCAAAATCGCAACCGCGCGCAAACCTTCCTGATAGGCAGTGCGCAAGGCATCCCGCGCGCCGGCCTCATCCAAGGCCTCCAATTCCGTGCCATCCACCGCGACACGCCCGCCGATTTCAACGGCGCGTTCATGCAGCAATTCCGGCAGGCGCACATCCAGATCGAACAAGCGGGGCCGCGCCTGATTGCCGATGCGGAGCAGATCAGCAAAGCCGCGATTGACCAGCAGCAAAACGCGCTCACCCTTGCGTTCCAAAAGCGCATTGGTGGCAACCGTGGTGCCCATTTTCACCGCCTCGATCAGCCCGGGCGGAATGGGTGCGCCCTCAGCCAGGCCCAGGCATTGGCGAATGCCGGCAACGGCAGCGTCCTTGTAGCGTTCCGGGTTTTCCGACAGCAGCTTCAGCGTGGAAAGCCGCCCGGCGGGGTCGCGCGCGACGATATCGGTGAAGGTGCCGCCACGATCAATCCAGAATTGCCACGCTGACATGCGAAACCCTTTGGCGGAGAGACAAATGAACCGCTGGCTCTAAAGCATTATGCGCCGCGATGAAATCGCCTCACAGCCCCGCATCCGCAGGCACCATCACCTGCCCAGCCTCATCCACCCGCGCTGCCACAGCCTCCAAAGCCTCCCCATAGCAGGGGCCGGAGACGCATTCGCCCGATTCGATTTCAAACCGCGCGCCATGGGCGGAACAAAGGATATGCTGCCGCTTGGCGTCCAGAAAGCGATCCGGCACGGGGTCTAGCGGCAGGCCGATATGCGGGCAGGAATTCACATAGACCCAAACGGCGTCACCGCGCCGCACCGCGAAAAGCCCCATGAAGGCGCCGGGCGCGGCGGGGAAGCCCTTGGACCCGCCATCGGGGATATCCGCGAGGGCACAAAGCGCGCGTTCAGCCTGGCTCATTTGCCGGCCCAGCCGCCCATGCGGGCGATAACTTCCCAATGCTCGGGCGCAATCGGCATCACGGAAAGCCTTGATTGCCGGATCAACGCCACATCCGCCAAGGCCGGTTCAGCCTTGATGGCGGCCAGCCCCACGGGCTTTGGCATCGCCCCCACTGCGCGCATATCAACGCATACCCAGGATGAGCCTTCTTCCGCAGTCGGGTCCGGATAGGCTTCGCGCACAACCTCGACCACGCCCACAACCTCCTTGCCGATATTGGAATGGTAGAAGAAGGCGAGGTCACCCTTTTTCATCGCCATCAGGTTCTTTTTGGCGAGGTGATTGCGCACGCCCGTCCAGGGCTCCACGCCATTGGCCACTTGCTGATCCCAGGAAAACGCATCGGGTTCGGATTTCACCAGCCAGCGGGCAAGGGGCGCTTTGGGTGTGACGGCTGGCATGGCGTGATGGTTTCCCCCTTCTGCCCCGGCGGGGGCGTGCCCCGATCAGGTAACGCCAGATGCGCCGCGCTTCAATAAGCCCCCAGCGTCGCTTTTCGAGATGGGGGGACTCCCTTGGCGAAGGGCCGCCCCCTATGTGTTGGCAATGAGGAGGCAGGCGGGTGATTCCACCCGCCGAATAACTAGGCTAGTCTGACCATGTGGACGCCAGAATGACAGCCAAAGCTGACAGCAGCCCGAGCGGTGCCGCCCCTGGCGCGCGTTCGCTGCATCGCTTTGCCAATCCAGGGCGCTTCCTGCGCGGCTCGGCGCAGGTGCAGGTTTGGCTTTGGGCCGCGGCGGCCTTGGTGCTGGGCGCGGGGTTGGTTTGGGGCCTGTTCTTGTCCCCGGCGGATTGGCAGCAGGGTGAGACGGTGCGCATCATGTATGTGCATGTGCCGATGGCCTGGCTTGCCATGGGCGGCTACACCGCGCTGGCGGCGGCTTCCATCATGTCCTTGATCTGGCGCCATCCGCTTGCGGATCTTTTCGCCCGCGAATTATCGCCGGTGGGGGCTTTGGTCACGGCGCTTTGCCTTGCCACCGGCAGCCTTTGGGGCCGACCCATGTGGGGCACCTGGTGGGTTTGGGATGCGCGGCTCACTTCCGTTCTGGTGCTGTTTTTCCTCTGGCTCGGGCATGCGGCGCTGACCCGCGCTTTTGAGGATCAGGAACGCGGCGCGCGGGTTGGCGCGATCCTGGCTTTGGTCGGCATTGTGAATATCCCAATCGTGAAATTCAGCGTGGATTGGTGGAATAC
>JBIIIE010000263.1:0-4420 GCA_044235135.1 Roseomonas sp.
CAAAGCGGCTTGGCGATATGCCTGCGCGATCAGTCTATCTGCGCGCCGGAAGCGCGCACCACTGGCGCCCAGATTTCAACCTCTCGCCGCATAAAGGCATCGTATTCCGCGGGGCCAAGCGGCCAGGGTTCCGCGCCATAATCTCGCACGCGCTGGGCAATGGCGGGATCATTCAGCGCGGCGACAATCTCCGCCCCCAGCCTTTCGCGAATGGCCGCCGGCACGCCGGCCGGGGCGGTGATGCCATACCAGGAAGCGACATCGAAATTCGGCACCCCCTGTTCTTCCAGGCTTGGCACTTCCGGCATGGTGCTGGAACGCTTCGCGGTCGAAACGCCAAGCGCCTTCAACAAGCCGCCCAAAACCTGCTGGCGTGATGCCGGCGCGTTATCAATCGCAAACAGCGTTTCACCATTCATCACCGCCGCCATGGAAGGTGCCGTGCCGCGATAGGGTACATGCGTCACCTCAATCCCCATACGCATGCCAAACAGCAATCCCGAAAGATGTGATGACGTGCCCGACCCGGCTGAGGAAAAATTCGCCCGCGCCGGATTGGCCTTGCAGAAGGCAACCAGCTCCGCCACCGATTTGATCGGGCTATCGCCCTTGATGATCAGCACATTGGGCATGGCAGCGATGCGCGCCACCCCCGGCAAATCCTTGAGTGGATCAAAGGAAAGCCGCCGATAGAGCGTCGGCCCAATCCCGTGGGAGGCGATGTGATTGACGTAAAAGCTATAGCCATCCGGTGCCGCGCGTGCGGTGACTTCCGCCCCCACCATGCCGCCGGCGCCGGGGCGTGGGTCTATGATCATGGGCTGGCCCAGCCTTTCGCGCAGCCGATTTTCCATCATGCGGAGAAAGATATCGGAAACCCCGCCCGCCGCGCCACCAATGACAAAGCGCAAGGGCTTGTCCGGCCAGGCGCCCTGCGCCCGGACAGCCGGTGCGGCCAGCAATGTTGCCCCAGCCGCAATCATGCTTCTGCGCGTGATCATCTCTTTCCCCCCGTGTTACGCTTGGTTTGACCCAAGCCTAACATGAAAGCGCGGCTTGAGAAGGGAAATCACGCCGCCGGCAGCAGCACCATGAAACGCGCGCCGGTCACGGTGCCGCTGGCATCGCGGATATTCTCCGCCGAAATGCGCCCGCGCAGCCCTTCCACGATTTGGCGACTGATGGAAAGCCCAAGGCCGGAATGCTGGCCGAAGCGCTCCCCGCTTGGGCGTTCGGAATAGAAACGCTCAAAAATGCTTTCCAGCTTCTGTTCGGGAATGCCGGGGCCTTGGTCTTCCACCACCACTTCCACCATGGCGCCGGCATGGCGCGCGGTGACCTTCACCGTGCCATACGATGGGCTGAAGGAAAGCGCATTGCCGAGCAGATTGCGAAACACCTGCACAATGCGCCCTTCGACACCGCGCACCACAAGCGGCCCGGCTTCGGCTTCCAGCAATACCACCGGGTCATCATCATCGCGCGTCGCGCCGTGCAGTTCAGAAAGTGCGGCCAGGATAGGCGCGATATCCACGGGCATGGAGACGGTGCGCGACAATTCCGCATCCACGCGCGATGAATCGCTGATATCGCCAATCAGCCTATCCATCCGCACCGCATCATCGGCAATGATCGCAAGCAGCCTATTGCGACTGGCCGGGTCTTCCACGCGGCGGAGTGTTTCAATGGCGCTCCGCACACTTGTCAGCGGATTGCGCAATTCATGCGCCACATCGGCGGCGAAGCGTTCATTCGCATCAATGCGTGCCCACAGCGCGCGCGCGGAGTTCTGTAAATCCCGCGCCAGCACGCCAATTTCATCATTGCGCTTCAGCAGCGCATCGGGGACGGATTGCGCGCGGCCTTCACCTTCGCGGATGCGTTGCGTGGCGCGCGCCAGATCGAGCATTGGCGTTGCGATGGTGCGCGACAGATAAAGCGAAAGTGCCACCGTCAGGATCAGCGCGGTGGCAAACAGCAGCAGCACGGAAGCGCGGATTTCAAAGAGCCGCCGATCCACTTCGCGCGCTTCACGCGTCAGCAGCACAATGCCGACACTTTGCGTACCGCGCCGCGCGGGTTCCGCGACACTCACCAGCAGGCGGCCATCGGCGCTGCGGCGGATATAGGGCGTGACGCCGCCTTCAAGCGCCATGCGCAATTCCTCGCGCCGATCGGGGCCAAGATCGGGCTGCCAATCGAAATCAGGCGCATCGGGCGCGCTATCCACCACCATGCCGGGGCCGCCGCGCCCGCGCAGCAGAGCAGGAAAAATACTGACCAGCTTTTCGTAAATGCCGGCGACGGTGGATGTCAGCGCACCGCGCGGTTCCGGCGGCGGCAAGGGTTCGGCAACCACGGCGCCGCCGGCACCATCACGAATACGGCTATCGGCCACCACCAGGCCGGCGGTGTCCAAAAGCCGCGCCTGGGTATTGGGTGAGGGGTCCACCAGGCGCCGCAGCAAGGGCCGTGCTGCTTCCAATTGCAGCACATAGCGTTCGCCTTCGGGCCGCACCGCGGCCTCGGCAATGGCGCCGGCATAGATGCGTGCCTGGGTGCGCATGGCCTCAACCTCCGCACCCAAAAGCGCGTTTTGGTATTGGTCGAGGTAGAGCAAGGAAGCCGCCAGCAGCGCCGGCGGCAGGGCATTCAGCAGCAGAATGCGCCTTAGCAGCGGGGAGAAGCCGCGCTTGGCCTGTTCCGGCGCGGCTGGCGCTTCGGCAAGGCGATCAAGCGGCGGAGAGGTATCGGGCACGTCGAGGTCTTAACGCGGAACGCGCGCCAAGGAAACGCGCCTTGCGGATCAGCCCCTGCGAATGGGCGGCACGCTGCCGCCACCCTGTGGCGGAGGCGGTGGCGCGCCCCAACCGCCGGGGACGGATGGGGGCGGGCCTTGCGGTTGCCATCCTCCTGGCGCTTGCGGCGGATAGGGCGGTTGATAGCCGCCGCCATAACCACCGGGCGGAAGGTCTGGCGCCAGCGGGTCAGGGCCGAAGCGATTATAGCCAAGCGTGCCGCGCAAAAACCCCGCGACGATGAAGGACCACAGCCAGCCGATGATTGGGATGAAATAGACCAAAACCCACCAGGCGGATTTGTCGCGGTCATGCCAGCGCTTGGCCTGGCCCGCCAAGGTAATCCAAAGCCCGCCCAAAGCAGCAACAATGCCAAAAGGCCCCAAGCCGACATCACCCATGCCTGATTTATCCGGCAAGGCATTCCTGGGGCTGGAGACCATCGCATCCAAGCCACTGGCAGCGATATTGATGCCAATCGGGATCAAAAAATAGAAAATCCACCAGGTCTTGCGGCTAATGCGGCCATTAAAGCTGAACCATTGAGCCAAGGTCATGGGCATGTTCCCGTGCAACGCAAGAAAAGATTAGCCTTTCTTGCAGCCCAAGGGAATCACCACTCAGCCCCCCAACAATAACCCCGGCAGCGCCGCCATATCCGCAAAAGTCTCCGCCCCATGCGCAGCCAGCACCGCAGCCGGGCTTTCATGGCAGAAGCCCATCACGCGGCAACCAGCCGCTCGCCCCGCGCGCACGCCGGGCACGCTGTCTTCCACCACCACGCAATCCTCAGGCGCGGCGCCACAGGCCGCCGCTGCGGCAAGATAGATATCTGGCCAAGGCTTGGGGCGCGGCACATCCTCAAAGGAAAACACCCGCCCGGCGAATATCTGCGCCAGCCCCAGGCTCCGCATCTTCGCCGCCAATTCAAAGCGCGCGGAATTGGAAGCAACCGCCAACGGCACACCTGCCGCAGCAAAAGCGCGCACCGCTTCCACCGCGCCTGGAATGGCGAGCGTTTCTTCCGCCATGCGCCGCGCAATCAGCGTCGAGATTTCCTGCCCCCAATCCGGCGGCAGCAGCCCCACACGCGCTTCAATGCGCGGCAGCATATCGGGCAGCGCCATGCCCAAAAATGTCTCCCGCGCTTCGGCTGCGGTCATGGGCCAGCCGCGCAAGGTCATTTCCTCCGCGACGATGCTATTCACCACCAATTCGGTATCGGCCAGGACGCCATCGCAATCAAACAGAATGGCGGCGGGGCGTTTCATGCCTCGGCTTTGGCGCGCGCCAGGTTTTCGACACGCAGCTTCTCATGCGGGCAATCGCGATGCTGCTTCGGGCATTGCCGCCCGCCGGCGAAGGAACAGAGGCTCCGCCCTGATTGCAGCGCACCGCGCACCAGCCCGGCAAGGGAGGCAATGAAGGCCGGATCGCTATTCTGCGCCGGCACGCGGAAATAGCCGGGAATGCCGAGATGTTCGGCCTCTTCCCGATATTCCACATCCAATTCCACCAGGGTTTCCGAATGTTCGGACACGAAGGCGATGGGGCAGATCAGGATGGCGGTTTTTTCTTCCGCCGCGCGCTCAATCTCGGCTTCCGTGGAAGGCCCGATCCAA
>JBIIIE010000317.1:0-3731 GCA_044235135.1 Roseomonas sp.
TTGAGCGAAAGCCGCAAAGCCTCCGCCGCCGTGATGCGGCCCACAAAGCCGCGATCGAAATTCTCCGGCGCATAGGCACCAAAGCGGCGCGGCAGATCGGAAAGCAGCGTATCGGGCCGCACCAGCCCCTGTTCAAAGGCCATGGCGTAGAGAAAGGGTTTTAGCGCCGAACCGGGCGAACGGGTGGCGCGAGTCAAATCCAGCGCGCCGGCGCGGCTTTCGGCACCAAAGACGCCGCCCACCAAGGCGCGAGTTTCGCGGCTGCGAAGATCAGCGATGATCAGCGCCACGCTTGCACGTTCCGGCAACCTCACCAGAGCCTCATTGGCCAGTCTTTCGCCGGCGCGCTGCAACCCGGCATCCAGGCTGCTGCGGATGGGGGAATCGCCGTGCCGCGCCAATTCCCGCGCCAGATGCGGCGCCAGGGCGGGCATGGGCAGGCGAGTGCTGGGCAGTGGTGCCGCCAGCGCCAGCGCCTGGTCTTCGGGGGAGAGCATCGCGGCACCTCGCCGCTTCAGCACATCATCCCGCGCCGTGCGCGCCGCTTCGGCATGGCGATCTGGGCTGAGGCTTGCCGGGCGGCGGGCGAGTGCGATCAGCAAGGCAGCCTCGGCGGCGTCCAACCGCTGGGCGGGGCGGCCAAACCAAGCGAGGGAGCCAGCGCGGATGCCTTCAATATTGCCGCCCTGCGGTGCCAACGTCAGCCAGATGCCCAGGATTTCCCGCTTGCTGAAACGCGCTTCCAATTGAAAGGCACGGAAGATTTCAATCGCCTTGGCGCGCAGCCCTCGCGGGCGCGGTTCCAACAGCCGCGCAGCCTGCATGGTGATGGTGGACCCACCCGAGACCACGCGCCCCGCGCGCAACCATTGCCCCGCCGCGCGCCCAAGTGCGAAGGGATCAACGCCGGGGTGTTGGTAGAAGCGCCGATCCTCCGCCGCAATCAGCAGATCCAGCAGCACCGGCGCAACATCATCGGGTGCGGTCGCCAGCCGCCGGAAACCACCCGGCGCCGGCAGGACAGAAAGGATGCGCCCGTCACGATCCTGCACCTCCGCGCCCACAGAGTGCAGGCGCGTGAGGTTCGGAGGGAAAAGCCGATCCAGGGCGAAGGGCGCGAGCAACAGGACACCAAGGCAAGCGGCCAGCATCCATAGCCACCGCTTGCGCAGCATGGTGCGTGGCAGCTTCACTGATAGGCTCTGTTCTGGTGCATCATACGCATGTCATTCGGGGTCGCTCGATCATGTCAAGCAAAAGCTGGGATTGAAACCTGACGCGCGCCGCGCCGGGCAAGCCCCTGGGCGGTATCCTGAATTCGGGTAAGCTCCACCAAGGCGCGGGATGAAGGGGGCAGCCATGGCGATCAGCATCGGCATTGTGGGCTTGGGGCAAATCGCGCGCAAACGGCATGTGCCGGCAATTGCGGCCAATGCCAGCTTCTCCTTGGCAGGTCTGGCTGATCTTGGCGGCGGAGAGCCTGTGGCCGGCTTGCCCATCTACACTGACCATCACGCCATGTTCGCGGCATGCGCGCTGGATGCGGTGGCTATCTGCACACCACCCGCTGCACGCTTCGCCATTGCGCGCGATGCGCTGCGCGCGGGCAAGCATGTCCTTTTGGAAAAGCCACCCGCCGCCACAATGGGTGAGGCTGAGGCGCTGGTGCAGTTGGCCGCGCGCTGCGGGCGCGTGCTCTATGCCTCCTGGCATTCGCAATGCAATCGCGCGGTGGAAGCTGCGCGGTTATTCCTTGCGGATAAGCATTTGGCCAGGCTGCGTGTGGATTGGCACGAGGATTTTCGCCGCTACCATCCTGACCAGGATTGGATTTGGCAGGTTGATGGACTCGGCGTTTTCGATATGGCGATCAATGCGCTGTCAGTGCTCAGCCGGCTATGCGCGCCACCGCCTTTTGTACGCAGCGCGGAATTGCACATCGCCGCCAACCATGCCGCGCCTATCGCCGCCATGATCCGTTTTGGAACCTTGGAAGGCGCCGGGCCTTTGGAGCTACACGCCAATTGGGCCCATACCGGCCCCGATCAACGAGAGCTGCACATGACAACAAGCTGCGGCCATGAATTGGCGCTGCTTGATAGCGGCGGGACGTTGCTGATTGATGGCAAGGTTGTCGTGCAGGAGGCGCGGGAGGAATATCCGATGCTCTATGCCCGGTTCGCCGAATTGGTGCTGGGCGGGCAGAGCGAGGCGGATCTGACACCGCTGCAAATGACACTGGATGCGTTGGCGCTGGGCCAACGCATCGCACTGCCAAGCTTTGAAGGCTGATCCGATTCGGGCTTTGCGGATCAGCCAGAAAGTCAAGCCGCCTTCAGCGCGGTGCGGATTTCACTGACCGCATCATCAATCATCGCGGCGGTGACATCCAAATGCGTACACGCCCGCACACGCCCACCCAGGCCGCTGACGGCAATGCCGCGCATTTGCAGCTTTTCCTGCAGGCGCGCCACATCCATGCCCGTGCCGCTGATGTCGAAGAACACCAGATTGGTTTCCGGGTCTTCCACCTTCACGCCTTCAATCTGCGCCAGGCCGCGGGCCAGCGCCTTGGCATTGGCATGGTCTTCCGCCAGCCGATCAATATTGTGATCCAGCGCATAGATGCAGGCGGCGGCGCAAATGCCGCCCTGGCGCATGGAACCACCCAGGCGCTGCTTCCAACGCCAGGCGCGGCCAATGAATTCATTGCTGCCGCACAGCACGGCCCCTAAAGGCGCTCCCAGCCCCTTGGTGAAATCCAGCCAGACACTGTCATAGGAAGCGACCATATCCTTGGGCGCGACGCCGGCGGCGACACAGGCATTCATCAGCCGCGCGCCATCCATATGCGTCGCCCAACCTTCGCCATGCGCCACGGCGGCAACCGCGTTCAGTTGTTCCAGCGGCCAAACGGCTCCGCCACCGATATTGGCGGTCTGTTCCACTTCCAACAGCCTTTGCGGCGGGGTGTAGCGGGTTTTCGGGCGGATCGCGCCGCGAAGATCATCCGCGGAGAACATGCCCTTCGGCCCGCGCATCGGCATGATCTGCACGCCGGTCAGCGCCGCATGGGTGCCGCCTTCGCTATGCAGGATATGGCTGGTTTCATGCGCCACCACCTCATCACCCTTTTGGCAATGCGTCAGGATCGCGACCACATTGCACATGGTGCCGGATGGCAAATACATCGCCGCTTCCTTGCCCATGAGTGCTGCCATGCGGTCGCATAGTTCATGCACTGTCGGGTCATCGCCATGCTGCTCATCGCCCACCTCGGCGCGCATCATGGCTTCCTTCATGGCCGGCGTCGGGCGGGTTTGCGTATCGGAATAGAGGTTGATGCGCACAGGCGGCGCACCTGGCGGCGGACGGTTCGGAGCATGGACCATGGCGGTATTCCCTTGATTGATGGCGGCAGGATGCAACGTGCTGAGGCTTTCTGCCAGGGGGTGGCCCTGGCTTCCTAGAGCGGGGCAAAACTGCAAGGCTTGGTGCCGAAACCGTGCAGAAGGGAACCACCATGCCCGATATGCGCAAACTCGTTTACCTGCGTGAGGAAAGTTTTGCGGAGGCCGGGCGCGCGGCACCACGCCCCATCATCCGCGCCGTGGCGCTGATCCTGATCGGCAATCCCTATGCCGGGCGTTTTGTGGAGGATTTGTCGCCCCTGGTTGACTATGGCCCGCAGCTTTCGGCCCAAGTCGCGCCGGAATTGGTCAAGCTGCTGG
>JBIIIE010000265.1:0-4389 GCA_044235135.1 Roseomonas sp.
GTTGGCAAATCACTCAGCGCCGGCAAACGCGCCGGGCCGAATTGCGATAGGGCGCGGAAAGTGCCGGCGGCGATTTGCGATGCCACCAGCGCGGCAGAGCCAATCATCATATCAACCGTGCCCGCCATGGTGTCATTCACCGCAAGCCCGCCGCTGCGATAGGGAATATGCGTAAGCCGCGTGCCGCTTCGGGCCTGGAATTGGATCATGGCCAAATGCCCGATTGTGCCATTGCCGGTGGACCCGAAGGAAACAGCATCGGGCCGCGCCTTCGCCGCCGCTACAACATCGGCCAAGGACCGAAACGGCTTATCCGCACGGCAGGCAATCACATAAGGCGCGCCACCAATCAGCATCACCGGGTCAAGATCACGCGTCAGGTTGAAGGGCAGGCTTGGCAGCAGCGCCGGCATGGTGGCGTGGCTGTCAAAGGTCAGCAACCAAGTCTGGCCATCAGGCCGCGCCTTTGCCACCGCATCCGTCCCGATGGACCCCGCCGCACCAGGGCGGTTTTCCACGATAATCGGCACTCCAAGCCGCTGCATCAGCCCGGGCGAGACCAAGCGCGCGACTGCATCCGTGGACCCGCCTGGCCCGAAAGGCACCACAATGCGAATGGAATTGCCCTGGGCATGGGCCGGCAGAATGCTGGCGGCTGCAAAACCACCAAGAACCACACGACGCGAAATCTTCATGACGCCTTCTCCCCCATCATTATGCCAATCCACCCCCGGCATATGGCAAAGGAATAGATTGATCAAACCTAATCCGCGATCCATCCGGGGGAGGGCAGGGCGCGATAGGCCTCCCGCAAACTATCGGACCAGCGTTGGCTGACTTGCCGGAAATACGCATCATCTTCCGTAATGCGCCGGCTGAGCGAGACCTTCTGTTCGCCTTCGCGATAGACCATCAGATCAATTGGCAAGCCAACGGAAAGATTGGAACGCAGCGTACTGTCCATGCTGATCAGCACCAGCTTCACCCCATCGGCGAGCGACGTATCGCTTTTCACCACGCGGTCCAGAATGGGCTTGCCGTATTTATGCTCACCGATTTGCAGGAAGGGCGTATCTGCCGTGGCTTCAATGAAATTGCCCGCAGCATAAATCAGGAAAAGCCGCATCGGCCCGCCGGCAATCTGCCCGCCCAGCAGGAATGAAGCCTCAAATGCCACACTCTGCGCCTTCATCGCCGGGCCATCGGTTTCAAATACATCGCGTACCGCGCCGCCGACCAATTGTGCGGCGCGGAACATGCTTGGCACATCGCGCAAGGTATGGATTTCCTCACCCAGCGGGAAACCCTCCTGCACACGGTTCCACACCGCCTGCGTGATCGCCAAATTGCCCGCCGACAACAGCGCAATCATGCGCTCGCCCGGCTGTTCCACGACATGCATCTTGGAAAAGCTTGAGATGTGATCCAGCCCCGCATTGGTGCGGGTATCGGAAAGCAGGACAAGCCCATCCTTCAGGAACAGGCCGACGCAATAGGTCATGGCAAGCGCTCCGCGCCCTATCAGTTGTGCAGGTAAAATTCGGCGATTTGGCCGCCAAGATCAATATTGCGCGCCATCATCTCATTCAGGAAGGTCTCAAGCCCCTGGGAGAAGATATCCTCCACCCGGCCAAAGCGCAGCCGCGCATGGATTTCCCCCGCACGCCGATGGCATTCCCCGCGCCGCCCGCCATGAGCGGTCGCGATTTCTTCCAGCACGCCCTCAATCCGGGCATGGCAGGCAATCATGGAGCGCGGCAATTCCCCGCGCAGGATCAGCAATTCAGCAATGCGCCGCGGTTCGATCCGCCCGTGATAGACCCATTGATACGCACGCAGCGCCGTGAAGTTCCGTAAAATCGCCTGCCAATTCAAATAATCCTCGGCCGTACCGGCCCCTGCGATGCTGAGCGCCCCGGCATGGGCATGCAGCACGCGCGCGGTATTGTCGGCGCGTTCCAGCATGGTCCCCAGCCGGACAAAGCGCCAGGCCTCATCGCGCAGCATCGTGTCATCATAAGCGCCATTGAACAGGATGGTCTGGCGCTTCACCCAATCAAGAAAACCTGGCAGATCATCCGCATTCGGCATGGTGTTATCCATGCGCCGCATCTGCCCCCAGGTGTCATTTACCGCTTCCCACATATCCACCGTCAGCGCCGTGCGCACCTGCCGCGCATTCTGCCGAGAAGCCTCGATGCAGGATTGGATGGAAGACGGATTGGCGCGATCCATCACCAGATGCTGGATGATTTGCGCCGCATCGGGCGCCGCGCCAAAACCCTGCAACAGGCCGATATCACCGCTGGTCAGCAGCAAAGCGCGCCAGGCTTCGCCACGCGCAGGCCGCCCGCCGCCCATCCCGGCCTCTCGCAAAGCCACTTGCAGCGCGCGCGCCGTATTGCCGGCGCGTTCCATATAGCGCCCGAGCCAATAGAGGCTATCTGCCGTACGGCTCAGCATGGCGCATCCGGGGCCAGAATCCAGGTATCCTTGGTGCCGCCGCCTTGCGATGAATTCACGACAAGCGATCCTTCCCGCAAGGCAACGCGCGTGAGGCCGCCTGGCACGATGCGTGTTTCAGCGCCCGAAAGCACAAAGGGCCGCAAATCCACATGGCGCGGCGCGGTGCCGCTGCCCGTGAAAGTCGGCACGGTGGAAAGTGCCAGCGTCGGCTGCGCGATGTAATCCGCTGGATTGGCCCTGATACGCGCAGCAAATTCGGCGCGCTGTTCGGCGCTGCTATGTGGCCCGACCAGCATGCCATAGCCGCCGGAACCCTTGGTCAGCTTCACTACCAATTCATGCAAATGCTCAAGCACATAAGCACAATCATCTGGCCTTTCACACAAATAGGTCGGCACATTCGCCAGGATCGGTTCTTCGCCCAGATAGAAGCGCACCATTTCCGGCACGTAAGGATAAACCGCCTTGTCATCTGCGATGCCGCCGCCCGGAGCATTGGCAAGCGCCACATTCCCGGCGCGATAGGCATCCATCAGCCCACGCACGCCAAGCATGGAATCGGCGCGAAACACCGCAGGGTCCAGGTAATCATCATCAATGCGGCGATAGATCACATCCACGCGCTGCGGCCCTGCGGTGGTGCGCATATACACAACACGATCTTCAACGAATAAATCCTGCCCTTCCACCACTTCCACGCCCATTTCATCGGCCAGGAAACAATGTTCGTAATAGGCGCTATTGAAGGCGCCGGGCGTCAGCAGCACCACGCGCGGCAGGCCGCGGCAGGCAGGTGGCGCCACCGACATCAGCGTTTCCAGCAAATCGCTCGGGTAATGGCTGACGGGGGCGATGCGATGCGCCGCGCAAAGCCCCGGGAAAAGCCGCAGCATCGCCTCGCGCCCTTCCAGCATATAGGAAACGCCGGAAGGAGTGCGGCAATTATCTTCCAGCACATGGAATTGCGCGGCATCCGTGCGCACCACATCAATGCCGGCGATATGCACATAAATCCCACCCGGCGGCGTAATGCCGCGCATTTCCGGGCGATAGGCTTCATTCTGCAAAATCAGCGCTTCCGGAATGCGCCCGGCCTTGAGGATTTCCCCTGGCCCATAAACATCCGCCAGAAACATATTGAGCGCGCGCACCCGCTGCGTCAGGCCGCGCGACAGATGATCCCATTCCCCCCAGGCCAGGATGCGCGGGATAATGTCAAAAGGGATCAGCCGTTCAAGATCGCCGCCTTCGCCATAAACCGCGAAGGTCACGCCAATGCGGCGAAACAGAAGCTCGGCTTCCTGACGCTTGCGTTCCAATTGCGCGGCCGGCGTTGCCGCCAGCCAGCGCGCAATTTCGGCATAGGCCGCCCGCGCCGCGCTTGGCGCGCCCATTTCGTCAAAGGCCATGATGGGTTCCGCCATCGCCTGACCGACCTCCTGTTTTCCAGAAGATCGGGGGAAACGCTCCGCTACACAAGCGGGTGATGCCCAAAAACTGGGCCGGGCGGCGCCTTATTGCCCGCCGGGTAGCCTGACGCGCCCATTTCCTGGGCAGCGCCCCGCCTTCAAAGTGCGGGGACGCGCCTGTGCCAATCCGTCACCCGCTGATAGGCATCGGCCACCGCCAGCACCCGCGCCTCGGCAAAGGGGCGCGCGGCCAATTGCAGGCCAATCGGCAGGCCGCGATCATCAAAGCCACACGGCACGCTGATGGTCGGCAGGCCCAGATAGTTGAAAGGCCGCGTATTGGCCGAAACCGCCATGAAGCGGGACCAATTCGCCGCATCGGCATCAATATCCGTCTCGGCCAAGGTCGGCACGCGGGTCCGCAGCGCCGGGGTTGCGACAATATGATGCCCTGTCATGGCTTCGGCGCAGAATTGGCGCAGCAGCGGCCCACGGCGCGACAGCGCCTCGATAT
>JBIIIE010000027.1:0-15224 GCA_044235135.1 Roseomonas sp.
GCCGCGCAGCGCCGTATGGGTCGCAAGCAGACGCGCGAAGGCCACGCCATTATCCGGCAGCAGCACCTGGGCCGCGCGATTGAGGTCATTCGCCATGAACAGGATATCGGCGCGGATGGTATTGCGGTGCTCATCCAGATAGCCGCGCGAGGCAACAAGGGAGGCTTCCAGCGTGTCGCGCACACGGTCGCTGAACCAGGCCTGGATGCCAAGATTGAAGAAAAGCGCCGCAAAGCCCGCCACCAGCAGCGCCGGCACCGCCGCCACCACACCGAACAACAGCACTAGCCGCACATGCAGCCGCGATCCTGCCGCGCCGCGCCGGCGTTCCAGCCACATGCGCGTGAGCCGCGCGGCAAGTGAGGCGACCAGCAGCAACAGAAAGGCGATATTGGCCAGAATAACGCCGGCCAATTGCCCCGCCCCGGTGGGGCCGATGGGCGTGCCGCCGGAAAGCGCGGCAAAGGTCGCAAGCCCAACCACCAGGGCCAGAAATGCCAGCGCGAGGGTAAAAACCTTCCCGGTGACAATATCCGCAAGCCGGGTAAAGAACCCGTGCGGCCGCGGTGGTTCCGCCAGCGCCTCGGCGGGCATGGTCAGGTCATGCGGCGATGCCGGATCATCACGCGCCGCGCACCACGGGAAGTTCCAATTCCCGCAGCTTCTTCCGCAACGTATTCCGATTGAGCCCGAGCATGGCCGCCGCCTTGATCTGATTGCCCCTTGTCGCGCTCAATGCCATGCGGAGCAAGGGGCGTTCAACCTCAGCCAGCACCCGGTCGTATAATTCCTTGACCGGCATGCCATCCTTATGGGCGGCCATGAAGCTGGCCAAATGGCGTTCCACCGCCTGTTCGAGCGTCATAGGCGCGGCTTGGCCATCGGGGCCAGCGACGGGCGCAGCTTCGGCCAGTTCCGCCGCCACGGCATCGGCGCCAATCACTTCCTGCGGATAAAGTGCCGCCATGCGGCGCATCAGGTTTTCCAATTCGCGCGCATTGCCGGGCCAGGCATGGCCCTTGAGTGCCTCAAGCGCCTCAGGCGCCAATTGCTTGGCAGGCAGGCCGGAAGCCCGCGCGCGATCCAGAAAATGCCGCGCCAGCAAGGGGATATCTTCCAGCCTTTCGCGCAAGGGCGGCAGGCGGATCGGCACCACATTCAGGCGATAGAAAAGGTCTTCGCGGAACAGCCCCTGGCGGATCTGGTGGCGCAAATCGCGATGCGTCGCGGCCACAATGCGCACATTGGCCTTGATGGGCTGGCGCCCACCCACGGTGGTGAACTCACCTTCCTGCAAAACGCGGAGCAAGCGCGTCTGCGCCTCGGGCGGCATATCGCCGATTTCATCCAGGAACAGCGTGCCGCCGGCGGCCTGTTCAAAGCGGCCGATGCCGCGATTGAGCGCGCCGGTGAAGGCGCCGCGTTCATGGCCGAACAGCTCGGCTTCGATCAATTCGCGCGGAATCGCCGCCATATTGATGGCAACGAAAGGACCGGCACGGCGCTTGCCGTAATCATGCAGCGCGCGGGCGATCAATTCCTTGCCGGTGCCGCTTTCCCCGGTGACCATCACGGTCAGGTCGGTGGTGGTAAGGCGCGCGACTGTTCTGTAAATCTCCTGCATCGCCGCCGATCGGCCAATCAGCGGAAGCTTTTCGCCTTCGGCTTCCTCGGGCGGGGGCGCATCGGGAGGCGCGGCCAAGGCGCGTTCCACCGTGCCCAGAACTTCCTTCAAATCGAAGGGCTTGGGCAGATATTCGAAAGCACCGCGTTGGGTTGCCTTCACGGCGGTGGCGAAGGTGGATTGTGCGCTCATGACAATCACGCGCATCTCAGGGCGCACACGACGAATGCGCGGCACCAGATCAAGCCCGTTTTCATCCGGCATGATCACATCGGTGATCACCAAATCCCCTTCCCCATCCTCCACCCAGCGCCAGAGCGTGGCGGCTGAGGATGTCGCGCGCACCTGATACCCGGCGCGGCCGAGCGCCTGGCTCAGCACCGTGCGTATGGCGCGATCATCATCGGCAATCAGGACGGTGCGAGGATCAGTCATCAGGCGCTCTCCTGCCAACCCGCCGGGGGCGCCGGCATGGAAAGTTTGAATAATGTGCGGCCTGGGCGGCTATCGCATTCGATCAGCCCGCCAAGATCCGTCACAAGCTTCGCCACCAGCGCAAGGCCAAGCCCCTGCCCGCCCCTTTTGGTCGAAACAAAGGGTTCAAACAGCGTCGCTTGAATGTCTTCGGGGATGCCCGGCCCATTGTCGCGCACTGTCACCAATAGGGGCAGATGCACCCTTTCGGCAGAATTCGGCACGGCAATGCGCACGCCATGCTGATAGGCGGTGGCAAGCACAATCTCACCATGGATCGGGTCCACCGCCTCGGCGGCATTTTTCACCAAATTCAAGATGATCTGCACCAGGATATCGCGATTGCCCCAAACCGGCGGCAGGGATGGATCATATTCTTCCGAAACCCTCAGATGCGCGGCAAAGCCCGTCTGCGCGATGCGCCGCACATGATCCAGCACCTGATGGATATTGACCGGCCCCAATTCCACCGGGCGTTCCGAGAAGATGTCGAATCGGTCCACGAGGCCCTTGATGCGGTCCACCTCATCCTGGATCAGCAGGCAGAGTTCCTTATCCGCCTCTGGCGCATTCTGTTCCAGCAATTGCGCGGCGCCGCGAATACCGGAAAGCGGGTTTTTGACCTCATGCGCCAGCATCGCGGCCATGGCGGAAGCACCGCGCGCCGCACCCCGGAAGCTCAGCTGTCGGTCGAGCATTTGCGCGGTTGACCCATCCTGCAAGGTCAGCACCACAGCGCCTTCAATTTCCGGCAAAGGCGCCCCATGGACGGAAACGCCGCGGCGATTGATGCGCGGGCTTTCGAGCAGCAGATCGTAATCCGAAACGGGTGAATCGAAACGGCGGATTTGCGCCAAGACGGCAAAAACGCGGTTATCCGGCGGCAGGATATCACTCAGCTTCAACTGACATAGCGCGCCGGCGGAAAGCCTGAAGAATTGTTCGGCGGCGCCATTGGCAAAGGTGAAGCGGTCTTCCCCATTCAGCACTACCGCCGGCACCGGCAGGGCAGCCAATACCATGGCGCTATCAAGCCGGGGCGTACTGCGATTGGTGGCGGTGAGGCTGGCGCGCGCATTCATGCGGCGATCCGCCCTTCCCCGGCTTCCCGGAAGGAATCCCGCACGGCAGTGACCCCTTGTTCGATCAAGGGGTCGAAGAAGCGATCAATCAATTCGAGCACCGCAGCTTCGGTTGTCGCGTGATTGACCGCAACGCGAAACTCAGCCGAACCCGGCAAGCCCTTGGAATACCAAGCGACATGCTTGCGCGCGATACGGATGCCGGGCTCCTGCCCGTGATGGTCCAGCATTAGCGCGTAATGCTCCAGAAGTACGCGCTTTTGCTCGGCAAGGCTCGGGTCCGGGATGCGATTGCCGTGCATCAGGTAAGCCGCGACTTGGCCGAGCAGCCAAGGCCGACCATAGGCACCGCGCCCGATCATCACACCATCGGCGCCGGATTGGCGGAGCGCTTCCTCGGCATCCTCAATGGACAGGATATCACCATTTGCAATAACAGGGATTTGCACGGCCTCCTTCACGCGGCTTATGAAGGCCCAATCGGCTTGGCCAGTGTAGAATTGCTGGCGCGTGCGGCCATGGATGGTCACCATGCGAATGCCGCAGGCCTCAGCGATGCGGGCCAGATTGGGGGCATTCAGGCTGTTATGATCCCAGCCCATGCGCATCTTGAGCGTGACGGGCACCGGCACGGCCTTGACGGTCGCTTCCAGAATGCGCGCGGCGGCGATTTCATCGCGCATCAGCGCACTGCCGGCGCTTTGGCCGAGCGCCACCTTCTTCACCGGGCAGCCGAAATTGATATCCACCACCGCGGCGCCACGATCCACGACCAGCTTGGCGGCTTCCGCCATGGTTGTAGGGTCGCAGCCGGCCAATTGCACGGAAGCGGGGCCGCCAAAGCCATCCAGTTCTGCCATTTTCAGCGTCTGGCGATTCTCGCGCACCATGGCCTGAGAGGCGATCATCTCAGAGACCACCATGGGCGTGCCAAGTGAGCGCGCGAGCCTCCGGAAGGGCTGATCCGTCACACCGGACATGGGGGCCAGGATGACAGGCGCCGAAATGGCCAGGCCGCCAAGGTCAATCGGCTTCAGAAGAGGCAGATTCATGCCACAGACACCATTTTTGCATTGAATTTGTGCAAAATATCCGAAATCCTCTGCCAAGACAACCTGCTTCTGCCTGCTTCGCAGGATTCATGCCGCGTCACTGGGCAGGGTGACGGGCCCAGCCATTCCATCTTATGCTTGCGGCATGAAAACCGTGGCACTGCTCCTCTCGGCCGGGCATGGCAGCCGCTTTGGCGCGGCGCGGCCCAAGCAATTCCTGCCCCTGCTGGGCCGGCCCGTGCTGCGCCATGCCGCAGAGGCACTTTTGGCCGAGGGCCTGGTCACCACCCTGCAACCCGTGGCGCCCGCCGGCGAGGAAGCCCTGGTTGCCAGCCTATTACAGGGCCTGCCCTGCCTGCCCGTCGTGGCCGGTGGCGCCACGCGGGAAGACAGCGTGCGCGCGGGGCTTGAGGCGATTGCCGCCGAAGCGCCGGACGTTGTGCTGGTGCATGATGCCGCCCGCCCTGTGATCCCGCGCGGCACCATCCCTGCCCTGCTCGCCGCCCTGGAGCATCACCATGGCGCCATCCCAGCCCAGCCGGTCGCCGATACGTTAAAGCGCGTGGCGGGTGGTTTGATCGAGGCGACCGTCCCGCGAGAGGCGCTGTTTCGTGCCCAAACCCCGCAAGCCTTTCGGTTTGAAGCATTGCGCGCGGCCCATGCGGCCCGCGCCGGGGCGGTGACGGATGATGCCTCCCTGCTTGAGGCGCTCGGCCAACAGGTTGCCATTGTGCCGGGCAGTGAGCGTAATGTGAAAATAACCTGGCCTGAGGACCTTGCGCGCGTGGAAGCAGAAATGATGGCCCGCATGTTGCCGCGCACCGGCACGGGGTTTGATGTGCATCGCCTGGTGGCAGGGCGCCCCTTGATCCTTTGCGGCATCAATGTCCCGCATGAGCTTGGTCTTGATGGACATTCCGATGCGGATGTTGGGCTGCATGCGCTCTGTGATGCGATTTATGGCGCGCTGGCGGAAGGCGATATCGGGCGCTGGTTCCCGCCATCCCAGGCGGATTGGAAGGATGCCGATAGCGCGGCCTTCCTGCGCCACGCTGCAGGCCGGGTTGCGGCGCGCGGCGGCGTGCTGGTGCATGTAGATGTCACGCTGATATGCGAAAGGCCGAAAATCGCCCCGCATGCGGATGCCATGCGCGCGCGCATCGCTGATCTGGCCGGGCTGGATGTGGCGGCGGTATCCGTCAAGGCCACCACCACCGAACGGCTTGGCTTTACCGGCCGTGGCGAGGGCATCGCCGCCCAGGCAGCCGCCACCATCCTGCTGCCGGCGTGAAGCGGGATCAGCCCAGGCCGAGCCCTTCCGCCGGCGGATTGCTGATCAAGGCCGCGTAAGCCATAGACTCTTTCGGTTTGCCAATCAGATAACCCTGGGCGCTATTGCAGCCTTCCAGGATCAAAAGCCGCATCTGATCTGGGGTTTCCACCCCTTCGGCCGTCACCGCAATGCCAAGGCTCCGCCCGAGGCCGACCACCGAGCGCAGAATGGCCAGGCTTTGCGCGCTTTCCGGCAAATCCCGAACGAAGGACCGATCCACCTTCAGCCGATCAAAGGGGAAGGAACGCAATTGGGTCAGCGATGAATAGCCTGTGCCGAAATCATCCATGGCGATATGGCAACCAAGCGCGCGAATGGCGGCCAATTGCGCCGGCGCATCACCACTCGCCGGCAGCAGCACGGTTTCGGTCACCTCCAATTCCAGGCGATCAGGGGCCAGCCCGCTTTCCTTGAGCGCTGCGCGCAAGGTTTCCAAAAGCCGCCCATCCCTGAATTGCGCCGGGGCAATGTTCACCGAAACCGAGAGGTCCTTCGGCCAGCCCGCGGCGGTGCGGCAGGCTTCCCGGATCACCCAATCGCCAATCCGCCCCATCAGGCCAAGTTTTTCGGCCAAGGGCAGGAAATCGCCTGGCGGCACCAGCCCCGTTTCCGGGTGACGCCAACGAATCAGCGCCTCAAATCCTGTCAGCCGACCTGTGGGAAGCGCTATAATAGGCTGAAAATGCAGTTCAAATTGCTGGGCACACACGGCATTGCGCAGCGCCGCTTCGGCCTGGCGCTGTGCCTTGGCGCGGGCATCCATATCGCTGCTGAAGCGGCACCAGCGCGGCGCCGCCCCTTCCTCATGGTCCAGGCTGGAACGGGCAAGGCCGGCGCAGCGCAGCAGCAGGGAAGCTTCATTGCCATCTTCTGGCGCCAGCACAAAGCCAAGCCGCGGCGTTACGGTGACTGTCTCCCCCAGCACCAGATAAGGGTGTCCGAGCAATGTGGTCAGGCGCCTTGCCATGGCTTCCGCCTGGGGGGCCGTTGAAACATCAGCTTGCAGAATGGCGAATTCATCACCGGCGAGGCGCGCGACAAGATCCGTGCCCCTGATCGCGCCCGAAAGGCGCCGCGCCGCGGCGCGCAACAATTCCTCCTGCGCGGCATGGCCAAGATTGGTGGCGACATGGCGAAGCCCGTGCAAATCCAGCACATGCACGGCGTTGCGGGCCGGGCGACGGCCGGGCCTGGCGAGCGCGGTGCTGACCCTGGCCGAGAACATGGCAAAATCGGCAAGACCCGTCACCGCATCCAAACCACCACCGCCGGGCAGGCTAGTTCTGGATTGGATCGCCAAGGCCCAGGTGCCGCTACCGGCATGGCGAATGGTAAAACCAAGGCCAGGCGCACCATCCAGCACGATTTCCTGCTCATCCTCACCCGGGTTCCAGGTAGCGGCAGCGCAGGCCTGCACCAGGGCTGCACCGGCTTTCGGTTCCAGGCGAGGACTATTATCCAGCAAATCGGAAAGGCTGGTGAACCGCTTTGCGGAATCGCGCCCCAAGCCAAGCAGGCCAATCGCGCCCTGGCCAAGCGCGCCAATCTGCAGGCTGGTATCAAAGGTCAGGCGATTATCCATGAGGCTCAGCCACCCCAGGGTCTGACGCTTGGGCCGCGCCTGGAGGCGCCTTTGCCCCATGGGTTCGGACGGCCAGTCAAGCACAGTCTCATGCACTTCACTCCAAAACGGCTCAGCCTCAGGGAAGGACAGCAAGGCCAAGGCGGCTTCATTCGCTATAAGCGACGGAAGTGAAGGAAGAGTGGAGAGTGTTATCTGCTGCACGAATACACGTATAAGTTGATGTTCCCGTTTTGTCTATAGCAGCGTTAAAATGCCTCGCAAAATGCGAGAGAAAATTGGCAAAAAAAGAGGGCCACCCCATTGGGATGGCCCTTAGGCAAGGTTGAGGAAGGCTAAGCTGCCAGGAGCGGGCTATCCCGCTACCAGACAGGACTAGCCTTGCATCAAACGTGCCAGGAACTTAACCACGATATGCTCCCCGAATCAGCCAGCGCGTTCCAGAATTGAGACATAATTCGCCACCGCCGCGCCGCCCATATTAAAAACGCCCGCCAAATCCGCACGCGGCAGTTGCATCGCCCCCGCCTGGCCGCAAAGCTGCATCGCCGCCAGCACATGCATGGAAACGCCCGTGGCGCCAATCGGATGCCCCTTGGCCTTCAACCCGCCAGAGCGGTTCACCGGCAGCTTGCCGCCCGCCGCTGTCCAGCCTTCCAAGGCAGCCCGACCCCCCTTGCCTTCGGGGGCAAGCCCCATCGCCTCATATTCAATGAGTTCGGCAATGGTGAAGCAATCATGGGTCTCCACAAATGAAAGGTCTGCGACGCCCACGCCGGCCTGTTCATAGGCGCGCTGCCAGGCGGTGCGCGCGCCGTCAAAGCGGATGATGTCGCGGGCCGCGATGGGCAGGTATTCATTCACCTGCACCGCGGCGCGGAAGCGGACGGCCTTGCCCATGCTTTTGGCCGTCTCGGCATCCGCCAGCACCAGCGCCGCCGCGCCATCGGATACCAGGGAGCAATCGGTGCGCTTCAAGGGGCGCGCTACATAGGGGTTCTTCTCACTCTCATTGCGGCAGAAATCGAAGCCGAAATCCTTGCGCATCTGGGCCCAAGGGTTGTCCACGCCGTTCTTGTGGTTTTTGGCGGCGATCATCGCCAGCGCATCGGATTGGTCGCCATGGCGCTGGAAATAGGCTTCCGCAATGCGTCCGAACACGCCGGCAAAGCCGCCTTCAATGTCCGATTCCGTCTTACGATAGGAAGCGGTCAGCAGGATCTCGCCAATCTTGGGGCCGGGGGTTGCGGTCATTTTCTCAGCGCCCACCACCAGGGCGAAACGGCCACGCCCGGCGGCGATGAAATCCCGCGCGCCATGGATGGCGGCGCTGCCGGTGGCGCAGGCATTTTCATAGCGCGTGATGGGGCGGAAGCGCATTTCCGGCACGCTTTGCAGCAAAAGCGAGGCCGGGAAGCCCTGCGGCGTGAAGCCTTCCCCAAAAATGCCGACAAAGCCGGCATCAATCTCGGCCGGGGAAATCCCGGCATCCTCGATCGCGGCGCGCGCTACGCGGGCAATCAGGCTTTCCAGATCGGGTTCGCCTTCAAGCTTGCCAAAGGGGCTATGCGCCCAGCCAATGATTGCAGCCTCGGTCATGATGGGGTCTCCGGTTTGGCATCCTTATGCCAGGGAAGCCCCGCCGTGTAACCCAAGACGCGGCCCGCCCTGAAACCTGAATGAAGATAGGCGATGAAACGCGCCTATTCCGGGTCAATGCCGGCGGCGCGCAGGATGCGCGTGTAATTCTCCATCCCCTGACGCACGAAGGCCATGACCTGCGCATTGGTTTCAAAACCTGGGCGCGGCGTCACCCCCGCCGTCTCATTCAGCCGGGCGGCGGTTTGCTGGACGGCCTGGCGGAAAGCGGCGCCGAGGGTCGCGACGGCCTCCGGCGGCGTGCCCCTGGGTGCGACCACCGGGAAGAATTCCTCAAACACCACGCCGGGCATGCCCGCTTCCGGCGCGCTGGGCAGATTGGGCAGGGCTGGGCTGCGCTGGTCTGACAGCACCGCCAAGGCACGCAGATTGCCGCCGCGCACCTGACCGATGGAAGACGCCATGGTCGGCGTGCCGAAATGCGCCTCGCCCGAGACCATCGCCGCAACGCCGGGCCCACCCCCGCGGTAATGCACGGTCTCAACCTGCACATTCATGAGATTCATGAACAAGAGCCCGCCGATATGCGGACCGCTGCCAATACCCGCCGAGGCATAGTTGAAGCGCCCCGGATTGGCGCGCAGCAGGGCAACAAATTCCTGCGCCGTGCGGGCTTCGACGCGCGGATTGACCACCAGGAGATGCGGCGAAAAGCCGACAATCGCGATGCCTTCAAAATCGGTCACGGTGTTGTAGGGCATGCGCGAAACCATGGCGGGCACGGTGGCGAGCGAGCTATTGATCAGCAGGGTATAGCCATCGGCGGGGGCGCGGGCCGCGGCCTCAGACCCGATCACGCTGCCGGCGCCAGCCCGGTTTTCGACAATCATCGGTTGGCCGAGGATTTGGCCGACGGCTTCGGCCAGGATGCGGCCAACAATGTCATTGGAACCGCCCGGCGCGGCGGCCACGATCAGGCGGATGGGTCGTGTGGGGCGCCAAGTGCCCTGCGCGCGCAGGATGCTGGGGGCCAGACCTGCCGATAAGGCAAGGCCAAGGGCTGTTCTACGGTGCATCATGATGTTTCCTCCTTCTTCATTGTCTTTCTGCGACTGACAGCTTCAGGCTTGGCAAGGCGCCGGCGGCAGGCCCTTGGGCCATGGTGGCCAGGGGCTGATCCGCCGCGGTTTCGTCTGGATTTGCTGCCTCCTCCAGCGCGATTGCGGCTGCCATCAGCGCGATCTGAGCGGTGATGGCAGTATCAACGGATACACGCTGGAAGGGGCTGGGCGCCAGAAGCTGCGCATGGCCCATTTCCAGCGTCGCTCCCTGCACCAGAATGCCGGCATGGCCTTCCAGAAGGATATCAATGGCGGTGAAATCCGCCGGCGCTTCTTCCCGCCGGATGGCGAGGCCATCAACCAGATCCCCCACGCGATAGGCGCGGCCCTGAAACATCACGCCCTGACCGGGCAGCATCAAAAGATCCTCACGCGGGGCCATGGTGCCCAGAACGCCAGCGAGCACCCGAATAAGCGGTCCATGATAGGGGATTTGGCGAATGCCGAGTACGCGCTGAAAGGGGGCGATGCCGGGTGTTACCGCCAACAACATCATGCCCGGCCCGAGCCTGACCGCCAGCCGATCCCCGCGCGAGGTCATGACCCGCGCATCGGCGGCTATTCCCTTCATGCTGATACTCACTGGTTTGCCTGATGCACCCTTTCGAAGCCTGACCACTTCCCTAACATCAGCGCGGTCCGCATGACCAGGGGGAAGGCGCGGCACGCGGCATGCTGAGACAGGGCATCAGACCGCTTTTTCCATGGACCCCCGCACCCCATGCCGCTTGATCTCGCCACCCTGCCAGCCCCCCCGGAAACCCGCCCAACCCGCGCGGAGGGGATCGCCGCGGCGCTCGCTGAGGCTATCACGCGGGGTGAAATCCCGCCCGGTACGACGCTTGAGGAAGAACGCCTCGCCCTTGCCCATGGCGCATCTCGCACCCCGGTGCGCGAAGCGCTCCGCCTATTGGTCGCAACCGGCCTGGTCGAGCAGCGTCCGCGTCGCGGTGCGGTAGTGGCGCGGCCCGAACCGCGCCGCGTCGCCGAGATGTTCGCGGTGATGGCGGAGCTTGAGGCGATCTGCGCCAGGCTTTGCGCGGAAGCCTTGCCACGCAAGGAAAAAACCAAATTGAAGGCGCGGCATGAGGCGATGGCGCGGCTGGTTTTGGCGCAGGATGTGGCGGGGTATCGCGCTGCCAATGTGGCGTTCCATGAGGCGCTGTATCAGGGTGCCGGCAATGCCTATTTGGCGGAGCTGGCCGAGGTGACGCGCCGGCGTCTGGCCCCGTTTCGCGCCGCGCAGCTTGGCGGCAAGGATCGGCTGGCGGCTTCCCATGCGGAACACGGCGCCATCATGGCGGCGATTTGCGCGGGCGATGGCGCGGCGGCGGCGGCGGCGGTTCGTGCCCATTTGACGGCAACCGAGGGCAGCCTGGGCGTCATGGCCGGGCAGGAGGCGCGGTTTTGAAACCCGCCGCGCGCTTGGGCAAATGCTTGGTGGGTCGCCCAATTTGTATGCAAAACTGTATACAGTTGGCGCCCCCAGCCCGCTTTTCGGGCGGCACGCGGTTTGCGGAAGCCCGGTCATGGATTTGACCAGTCTTTCCTTCCAAAGGACGGCGCTACATGGCGCCTATCGTGCAGGGGTAACCCCGCAAGCCGTCATGGCTGAGGCCTTGCGTCGGCTGGAAGCCGCCAATGATCCGGGGATTTTCCTTGATGTGACGCCGCCCGAGGTCATGGCGGCTTCAATCAGCGCCCTGCCCGGCTTTGACCCGGCCGCCTTTCCGCTTTGGGGTTTGCCGGTGGCGGTGAAGGATAACATTGCTGTCGCGGGTCGGCCCATGACAGCCGCCTGCCCGGCTTTCAGCCATATCCCGACCGAAGATGCCGAAGCGGTGCGTCGGCTCCGCGCAGCGGGGGCGATTATTCTCGGCAAGACCAATCTGGATCAATTCGCGACCGGGTTGGTCGGTGTGCGCACGCCCTATCCCGTACCGCGCAATGCGGTTTCGACTGAGCATGTGCCGGGCGGGTCATCTTCCGGTTCGGCGGTTGCCGTGGCGCGCGGGATTGTGACGCTGTCACTCGGGACCGATACGGCGGGTTCGGGGCGTGTGCCGGCGGCGCTGAATGGGATTTTCGGGCTGAAGCCAAGCCTGGGCGCGATTTCGACGCGCGGCGTGGTGCCCGCCTGCCGGAGCCTTGATTGCGTTTCCGTCTTCGCAACCTGCCTTGATGATGCCTGGGCGGGCTTTGCCGCCTTGGCCGGTGAGGATCGCGCCGATCCTTTCAGCCGCCCGATCAATTGGCAGGAACCAGGCGCGGTGCCGTCGCGCATCGCGGTGCCGCGCGCTGAGGATACGCATTTGGATGATGCCGCCGGGCGCGCAGCCTGGGCTGCGGCGCTGGCATTGCTGCCTTCATCGCAGGAAGCCGCGATCACCGACATGCTTGATGCGGCCAAGCTTTTATATGAAGGCCCCTGGGTTGCGGAACGCGCGGCGGCCTTTGGTGATTTCGCGCGCGCGCATCCTGGCGCCCTGCATCCGGTGACGCAAAAGATCATTGATGGCGCCGGCGCTTTCAGCGCGGTGGATGCGTTCCGCGGCATGTATAAGCTCGCGGAATATCGCCGTGTTGCCGAGGATTTCTTCGCGGCGCATGAGGTGCTGGTGGTGCCCTCGGTTCCCTGTTTCCCGACCCTAGCGGCGCTGGAAGCTGATCCCTTCGCGCCCAATGCGCGGCTTGGGGTTTATACGAATTTCGTCAATCTGCTTGATCTGGCGGCATTGGCGGTGCCGGGGCCGCAGCGCCCGGATAGCCTGCCTGCCGGCGTGACCCTGATCGGCCCGCGCGGCAGCGATGCGGCGCTGATGGCGCTCGCTCAGGAATTCACGCGCCGTCAGGCAGCAGCAGTAAAGGCAGTCGCCGCATGATCGAAATTGTCGTTGTTGGCGCGCATCTTTCGGGCCTGCCGCTCAATCATGAATTGGTTGCCGAAGGTGGTGTGCTGCGTCGCGCCGTGCTGACCGAGCCCTGCTACCGGCTTTACGCGCTGGCCGGTGGCCCGCCGCGTCGACCCGGCTTGCTGCGCGTTGGCGCCGGTGCCGGTGCGGCGATTGCAACTGAGGTCTGGGCTTTGCCCGATGATGGCTTTGGTCGCTTTGTCTCCCGCATTCCCGCCCCGCTGGGCATTGGCACTTTGCTTCTGGCCGATGGCTCTCGCCCCAAGGGTTTTTTGGTGGAACCGGAAGGCTTGCAGGGCGCGGAAGACATTACCCGTTTTGGTGGCTGGCGCGCTTTTCTGGCCAGCATCGCAACCCCCGCTTGAGGCTTCAACAACAGGAGAATTCATCATGCAACGTCGTCATCTTTTGGGGGCCATCGCCCTCGCCCCCCTCGCCGCCCCTTCCATTGCACGCGCACAAGCGGCGCGCACGGTGAAGATGGGATCGCTCCGGCTCATTCATTCCATGACGCCGCATTTCTATCAGCGCTTCGCGCCGGCGGGGCTGACGATTGAAATCATCACCTTTGACAGCCCGACCGATGGCAAGAATGCGGTGGTGACACGCAGCGTTGATTTCGGTGGCTTCGGCATCGCGGCTGCGACGCTGGGCGCTGCGGCGGGTGAACCCGTTGTGGTGGTGGGCGCCTTCTGCAATCGCGGCATGGGCGTGATTGCCAAGGCCGGTTCGGGCATCAGTAATATAACCGGGCTGCGCGGCAAGCGCGTGGGCATTTGGCCGGGCTCGACCCAGGAAGTGTTCATCCTGGAGCGCCTCCGCCAGAATGGAATGACGGTGCGCGATATCACCAGCGTGCGCGTGCCCTTTGGTGAAATGCACGCCATGCTCTCCCGCGGGGATATTGATGCCTATGTGGGCGCGGAACCGGGGCCGGGGCTGTCGCTTTCCTCGGGTGTCGGTGAATTGGTGGAATTCCCCTATGGCACCGCCATGGGTGGCCTGAACATGATTTTCGCCACTTCTGAGGCCGTGATCGCGCAAGACCCGGCCCTGGTGCGAACCATGCTGGGCATTCATCGCCGCGCGAGCGAACACATGATGGCAAACAAGGCAGAGGTGGCGGAAGCGACGGTGCGCATTCTGGGTGCGCCACGCGCTGCCGTGGACCGTGCCCTGGCCGAGAATAATGTCGAATATACCTGGAAGCTTGACGATACGGTGATGACGCAATCGCGCGCCTATGCCCAGCAGATGCTGGAAATGCGCCAGATCCGCGCTTTGCCGAATTTCGACAAATTCCTGAACCCGCGCTTTTCCAACGAAGTCGCGACTTCCTGAGGGTTTGATTGATGAGCGCGAGTGTAGCCGCCGAAACCACGGCGGAGGCGAAGAAGCCTCGACCCACTGGCAGGCTTTGGCCAAGGCTGAAGGGGGTTATGCTCGCGCTGGTGGTGCCGCTGGCCCTGCTGCTGGGTTGGCATTTGGCGGTCAAGGCGGGGATGACGCGGCTTATCCCCTCCCCCGCCGATGTTGCCGAATATATGGTGGATTTCGCGGTTGGTGGCATTTGGGATGATGCGTTTTCCGCGACACTGCATATCCATTTGTTTGCGTCCATGCAGCGGGTTTATGGGGGTTTCGCCCTGGCCGCGCTAGTCGCGGTGCCGCTTGGGCTGCTGATTGGGCGCAATGACAAGGTGCGCGCGCTGCTCGATCCCTTTCTGCAATTGATGCGCCCCATTCCGGTGACGGCCTGGCTACCACTTTCCATGATCCTGTTCGGGCTTGGGCCACGTTCCGCCTTCTTTCTTGTGTTTCTGGGTGCCTTTTATCCCATCCTGCTGAATACGGTGTTCGGCGTGCGGAGCGTCGAAAAGCGGCTGTTTGAAGCGGCTTCCATGCTGGGCTGTTCCGGCACGGCGCAATTCTTCCGCGTGGTGCTGCCGGCATCGCTGCCTTCCATCTTCACGGGGCTACGGCTTGGTTTGGGCCTCGCCTGGTTCGTGATTGTGGTGGGCGAGATGACCGGTGTGCCGCAAGGGCTTGGCGCGGTGATCATGGATGGTCGCACCCTGTCACGCACCGAATTGGTGATTTGCGGCATGATCGTGATCGGCATTGCCGGCTTCATTTCCGACCGCGTCATTGTTGCCATCATGAACCGTCTGCTGCGCTGGAGCCCTTCGCACCATGCCTGAGTTACCCATTCTTGATCTCCGCCATATCAGCAAGGTCTATGAGCTGAATGACCAGCGCATTGAAGCGCTGCGTGATGCCAATCTTGTGGTCGAAAAGGGCGAATTCGTCTGCCTGATCGGCGCTTCGGGCTGCGGCAAATCCACCTTGCTCCGCATTGTCGCGGGGTTCGAGCCTCCAAGCGCTGGTGAGGCCCTGATGTGGGACAAGCCCATCGCCGGCCCTGCGCCGGATCGGGGCATGGTG
>JBIIIE010000266.1:0-4378 GCA_044235135.1 Roseomonas sp.
TGGCGCCGGAAACGCTCGTGAATTGCGTCGCCCCTGGGCTTTTGGAAGGCACCCGCGCCACAGCGAACCTTCGCCCGGAACAGATCGAACGCTCAGCCGCTTCATCACTTTTGCAGAGGGCGGCTGATAAGGATGATTGCGCCGATATGGTGGTGACCATGTGCCGGACCGATACCATGACCGGCCAGACCATCGTGATTGATGCGGGGCGGATTTTTCATTGAAGCGATGGGGTGTTTTCAGGGCATCTCGAGGCAATTTATAATTGAATCGTAGGTTAAGTTATTCTATTACAGGTTGCATATTATTCAGCCTGGGAGTCACCCATGCCCCGCCTCGCCTCCCTGCTTGCCCTGCCCCTCCTGCTCGGCTGCGCCTCTGCCACGCAAACCTACGCGCCGGATGGCCGCACCGCGCATGCGCTGAATTGCGGCGGGCTGATGCGCGATTGGGGCGCCTGCATGGAGCGCGCCGGGGAGATTTGCGGCGCCCGCGGCTATGATGTGCTGTCCCGCGATACGGACCGTAATCGTTCGGGCGGCTATTCCCGTAGCGGCTCCACCGGCGGGGGCTTCGCCGCCACCACGCATACCCGGAATATGTTGATCGCCTGCCGCGGTACGCAGCAGGCCCAAGCAAGTTAGACGTTAAAGCGAAACAGCATCACATCGCCATCGCGCACCACATATTCCTTGCCTTCAACGCGCATCTTGCCGGCTTCCTTCGCCCCCTGTTCGCCATTCAGCGTCACGTAATCATCAAAGCCGATGGTTTCCGCCGCAATAAACCCGCGTTCAAAATCGCCATGGATCACGCCCGCCGCTTGCGGTGCCTTCATGCCCTTCAGGATCGTCCAGGCGCGCGCTTCCTTGGGCCCCACAGTGAAATAGGTAATCAGGCCGAGCAGCGCGTAACCCGCGCGGATCACACGGTCCAACCCACCTTCTTCCAGGCCGAGGGAAGACAGGAACTCCCCCCGATCCGCCGGCGCCATTTGGCTGATTTCCGCTTCAATCGCGGCTGAAACCACCACCGCCTGCGCGCCTTCCGCCTTGGCGCGTTCAAAGACGCGCGCCGATTGCGCATTGCCCGTGGCGGCTGAGGCTTCTTCCACATTGCACACGTAAAGCACGGGCTTTGTCGTCAATAATTGCAGGCGCTTCGCCGCTTCTTCTTCACCCGCCGGCACCGCCGTGCGCGCTGGGCGACCCGCTTCGAGCGCGGCCTTGATCGGTTCAATCAAGGCCATTTGCGCGAGTGCTTCCTTATCGCCACCGCGTGCGCGCTTCACCAGGCCCTGGGCGCGTTTTTCCAGGCTATCCAAATCCGCCAGCATCAATTCGGTTTCAACCGTATCGGCATCGCGGATCGGATCAATGCTGCCTTCCACATGCGTCACATCGCCATCTTCAAAGCAGCGGAGCACATGCACAATCGCATCCACTTCGCGGATATTGGCCAGGAACTGATTGCCCAGGCCTTCACCCTTGGAAGCACCGCGCACCAGCCCCGCGATATCCACAAACTCCAGGCTGGTCGGCACGGTTTTTTGCGATTTGCCAATGCGCGTCAGCGTATCCAGCCGCGCATCCGGCACGGCAACGCGCCCCACATTGGGTTCAATGGTGCAGAAGGGATAATTCGCCGCCTGCGCCGCCGCGGTTTGCGTCAGCGCATTGAACAGCGTGGATTTGCCGACATTCGGCAGGCCCACAATACCGCAATTGAAACCCATCCTTATGCTCCCGACGCGGCGGGCCAGGCGGCGCGCAACGCATTCCAAAATGTCTCAGCCACCACGCCGGCGGCAATGCGCGCGGCACCATCATCACTAATCGGCATTAGCGCCGCCGCGCGCAAGGCAGCGGAAATCTCCGGCAGCGCAATGGCCATCGGCGCCAGCCCCGCGATACTTGCTTGCGCGGCCAGCGCGGCATCCTGCGAGTGGCTGCGCAAGGCGCGCGCGATCAGCAGCAAGGCTGCTGCCATGGCAGCCGCGCGGCGCGCTTCATCGCGCGGCGTGTCACCATCGGCCAAATCAAGCGTGGCGCGCAGCCCGGCGGCGGCTTCCGCCAGCGCACCGGCTTCGCGCACCAAAGCGGCGGAAAGCAAGGCCGCGCCATTCGCCTTGTCTTCGGCGCTTGGCCCCATCAGATCCATGCTGAAGGCGTCTTCGGCTTCCATCACTTCTCCTGCGTCAGCAGCGCGATGCGCGTCATGAAATCTTCTGTCTTCAGGCTGGCGAGCATCGGCGCGGCATCCGCCACCGCATCCAACAGCTTTTCAAGCCACACCTGATCCACCTTGGCGAAATTGCCCAGCACATGGCCGGTCACCGCATCCTTATGGCCAGGATGGCCTATTCCCATCCGCACGCGCCAGAAATCGGGTGACCCAAAAGCGCGGCGCATATCCTTCAAGCCATTATGCCCGGCAACACCACCACCCAGCTTCACCCGCAGCTTGCCCGGTGCCAGGTCCAGCTCATCATGAAACGCCACCACATTGGCGGGCGGGATTTTCAGGAAGGCGGCGGCGGGCTGCACGGAATCACCACTCGCGTTCATATAGGTTTGCGGTTTCAGCGCCAGGATGCGTTGCCCGGCAATGCTGCCTTCCGCAACCTCGCCCTTGAAGCGCTTGCGCCAGGGGCCGAAGCCGTGGCGCCGCGCAATCTCATCAAGCGCCATGAAGCCGATATTATGCCGCTGGCGCGCATGGTCCGGCCCGGGATTGCCAAGGCCGACCCAAAGCATCGGGGCGCTATCGCGGGACATCATGGCATCCTGAACCCAAAAAGGGTCCGGGGAAGGCTTCCCCCGAACCCTTGATGCTTGGAAGCGGGGGCAAAACCCCCGCCCGGATCACTTCTTCTTCGCAGGCGCCTTGGCGGGCGCGGCGGCACCGGCAGCCGGCGCCTTCTGCTTCGTGGCTTCAACCGGGCCAGGGGCGGCAGCCGGCGCGCTATCATCCACCACGGTCGGCGCCGCGATGGACGCCACCATGAAGTCGCGGCCCACGATCACCGGCTTGGTGCCGAACTGATCCTTCACGGCAGACCAGCGCAGGCCCGCGCCGATTTGCGCTTCGGCCAGATCGAGTTCGAATTTTTCCGGCACCGCATCCGGGTCCGCCAGCACTTCGATTTCGCGGCGCACCACATTCAGCACGCCACCCGCCTTGATGCCTGGGCAGGTATCTTCATGCAGGAAGGCCACCGGCACCTTCACGCGAATGCGTGACCCAGGCGCCAGGCGCTGAAAATCCACATGCAACGGACGATCCGTCACAGGATGGAATTGCACATCGCGCATCAGGCAGCGTTCCGTATCGCCGCCCTTCACCGCAACCTCATACAAATGGGATTGCCAACCGGATTTGTGCAATTCCTTCATCACATCGCGCGGGTCGAGGGCGATCAAGGTCGCCTCACGCTTCGCACCGTAAATGACAGCGGGGACATGCCCCTCACGCCGAGTTGCGCGTGCCGCCCCCTTACCGGCCCGCCCGCGCGCTTCGGCTTCGATCCGTACAGTTTGGACCATTGTCCGTGCTCCTTCGGGTTTTGATGGTGCCGTGCGGCGCGCGAACGCGCCAAACAGCAAGCGCCGGCCTCCAGGGGTGCCAGCGCTGAGGGGGCTTCTAGGGGAAGGGGCGGCGGGGCGCAAGTGAAGCGTGCCAAATTCGGCCAATCCTGCTCAGCGCCCAAGCCGTTTTTGCGCCAGATCAAGTTTTGAATTCAAGCCCTGGCTAATATTATCGGATGGTAATCTCGCAGGCAAAGCTGGACGAAGCAGGAGGGTTAAGTGCATGTCCGGGAATGAAGACGCCGTGCGCCTGAAGCGCCGCACCATGTTGCTGGGCGCGCCAGCCCTGGCGGGGGGTCTTGCCCTGGCGCAGCCTTCGCGCGCCGCGGTCAGGACCAATGCGAAAATCATCATCATCGGGGCAGGGGCAGCGGGCCTTGCCTCGGCATCGCGCCTCGCGGATCGGCTGGAAGGTGCTTCCATAACCCTCGTGGATAAGCGGCGGGAACATTTCTACCAGCCCGGCTATACTTTGGTGGCCGCCGGGCTGAAGCCCGCCGATTACACGGTTTCCAGAACGCGGGATTATGTCGCGCGCGGCGTGACCCTGGTTGAAGAAGCGGCGGCGGAAATTGACCCGGTCGGCAAGACCGTCACCACCAATCAGGGCAAGCGCTTGCCCTATGATTTTCTGATCGTCGCCACGGGGCTTGAGCTGAATTACGGCGCCATTGAAGGCATGGATGTGGCGCGCATTGGGCAGAATGGCATGGGCAGTGTCTATGCCGGGCCGGAACAGGCGGCGGCCACCTGGCGCGCCATGTCGGCCTATGCCGATAAGGGGGGCGTTG
>JBIIIE010000424.1:0-4364 GCA_044235135.1 Roseomonas sp.
GCTCCATCAATGCGGTCTGCCGAAGAAAATGGCGCTCGAACTCTTCAAGCCCTTCATTTATTCCAAGCTTGAGAAATATGGGCACGCCACCACCATCAAGGCCGCGAAGCGGATGGTGGAAAAGGAGCGTCCTGAAGTTTGGGATATTCTGGAAGAAGTGATCCGCGAACACCCGGTGCTTCTGAACCGCGCGCCGACGCTTCACCGCTTGGGCATTCAGGCGTTTGAACCGGTGCTGATTGAAGGCAAGGCGATCCAGCTTCACCCGCTGGTTTGCACCGCCTTCAATGCGGATTTCGACGGCGACCAGATGGCGGTGCATGTGCCGCTCAGCCTGGAAGCGCAGTTGGAAGCGCGCGTCTTGATGATGTCCACCAACAACATCCTGAGCCCGGCGAATGGCAAGCCCATCATCGTGCCGAGCCAGGATATTGTGTTGGGGCTTTACTACCTCAGCCTGGAAACGCCGGAATTCCGCGCGGCGCAAAAGCGCGTGGATGAAGTGCGCGCGCTGATCGCAAGTGCGGGCGCCAAGGGCGGCCAGAATCTGACGGCGGAAGAAACCGAGGCGCTGAAATTCCGCCCGCAAATCTTCCGTGGCCTGCGTGAGATTGAACAGGCTTTGGCGAATGGGCTGATCGCGCCGCATTCTGCCGTGCATGCGCGGGTTGATATCGGTGTTGAAAATGGTGGCCCCGCGACGGTGCTGACCACACCTGGGCGCATGATGATTGCGGATTTGTTGCCTTCCCATCCGCAGCTGCCTTATGCGCTGGTCAATCGTCAGCTCACGAAGAAGAACATCTCGGACGTGATTGACGCCGTCTATCGTCATTGCGGCCAGAAGGAGAGTGTGATCTTCGCCGACCGTCTGATGGGGCTTGGCTTCCGTCACGCGGCGCGCGCGGGTATTTCCTTCGGCAAGAACGACATGGTCGTGCCCGACGATAAGAAGGGCATGATCGAGCGCACCAAGGCCGAGGTGAAGGAATTCGAACAGCAATACCTTGATGGCCTGATTACCGCCGGTGAGCGTTACAACAAGGTGGTCGATGCCTGGTCGCGCTGCACGGATGAAGTGGCCGGCGCGATGATGAAGGAAATTCAGCGTCAGGAAATCGGCAAGCCGACCAATAGCGTCTGGATGATGAGCCATTCCGGTGCGCGCGGTTCGCCCGCGCAGATGCGCCAGCTTGCCGGGATGCGCGGCCTGATGGCGAAGCCTTCGGGTGAAATCATCGAACAGCCCATTATCGCGAACTTCAAGGAAGGGCTTTCGGTGCTGGAGTATTTCAACTCCACCCATGGTGCGCGTAAGGGCCTGGCCGATACCGCGTTGAAGACCGCCAATTCCGGCTATTTGACTCGCCGCCTGGTGGATGTCGCGCAGGATTGCATCATCGTGGAGCCGGATTGCGGCACCGAACGTGGCCTGACGGTGCGGGCGGCGATGGATGGGGCGGAAGTGGTTTCCTCACTCTCTGAACGCATCCTGGGCCGTACCGCGCAGGAAGATGTGGCTGATCCGGAAACGGGTGAGATCATCGTCACGCGCAATAGCCTGATTGACGAAGTACAGGCGGAACGCATCGAAAAATCGGGCGTGGAGCAGGTGAAGATCCGTTCCGTGCTGACTTGCGATGCGCGCCAGGGCGTGTGCGGCCTGTGCTATGGCCGAGACTTGGCGCGTGGCACGCCGGTCAATATCGGTGAGGCGGTTGGCGTTATCGCCGCGCAATCCATCGGTGAACCCGGCACGCAGCTGACGATGCGTACCTTCCACATTGGTGGCGCAGCGCAGCGTGGTGCGGAACAGAGCGCGGTGGAAGCCGCGTCCGAAGGCACCATCAAGATTCTCAATCGCGTGGTGGTGGCCAATAGCCAAAACCAGCCGATTGTGATGAGCCGTAATTGCGAAATCGCGCTGTATGACGCGCAGGGGCGTGAACGGTCGCGTCAGCGCGTGCCTTATGGTGCGCGTTTGATTGCCGAAGATGGGGTGCAGGTCACGCGCGGGCAGAAGCTCGCTGAATGGGATCCCTTCACCCTGCCGATTATCACGGAACGCAATGGCCGCGTTGAATGCGCTGACCTGATTGAAAACGTCACACAGGTTGACCGCGTTGACGAAGTGACGGGCCTGTCCTTCCGCGAAGTCGTGGAATACAAGGCGCCCGGCAAGGCCGCCGATCTCCGCCCGCGCCTGATTTTGCGGGATGAGGCCGGTAATGTCGTGAAGCGTGAAAACGGCACGGAAGCCATCTACTTCCTGACGCCGGGCACGATTCTCTCGGTGGAAAACAACGCCACTGTCGCCGCGGGTGACGTGCTGGCGCGTCTGCCGCGTGAAAGCTCCAAGACGCGTGACATTACGGGTGGTCTGCCGCGCGTGGCAGAATTGTTCGAAGCGCGCCGGCCGAAGGATCATGCGATCATCAGCGAAGTTGATGGTCGTGTGGAATTCGGCAAGGACTATAAGGCGAAGCGCCGCATCCTGGTGGTGCCGGAACAGGTGGGTGATGAACCGCCCGTGCCGCGCGAATACCTGGTGCCCAAGGGCAAGCATGTCTCGGTCCAGGAAGGCGATTATGTGAAGAAGGGTGACCCGCTGGTGGATGGCCCCCGCGTGCCGCATGATATTTTGCGGGTGCTGGGTGTCGAAAAACTGGCCGATTACCTGGTGGACCAGATTCAGGAGGTCTATCGGCTTCAGGGCGTGAAGATCAACGACAAGCATATTGAAGTGATCGTCCGCCAGATGCTGCAAAAGGTTGAGGTCACCGATCCGGGCGATACCACCTATCTGATCGGCGAACAGGTGGACCGTATCGAGTTCGAGATCGAGAACGAAAAGCGGATCGCCGCCAAGGAACGCCCGGCGGTGGCCGAGCCGGTTCTGCAGGGCATCACCAAGGCGTCGTTGCAGACCGGGTCCTTCATCTCGGCGGCGTCCTTCCAGGAAACGACCAGGGTGCTGACGGAAGCCGCCACGGCGGGCAAGGTGGATTACCTGGCGGGTCTCAAGGAAAACGTCATTGTCGGGCGCCTGATCCCGGCCGGGACGGGTTCTGTGATGAACCGGCTGCGGGCCTTGGCCGCGCAGCGGGATCGGGGCCGCATCGCGGCAGCATCGCCGGCCTTGCCGGAACCGAAGGCCGCCGAATAAGGCGGGTTTGGCCGTCACCTGTGATGGGGATGAAATTCGCTGTGGAAACAGGTCGAATTATCCCCTTCCAACAGGTGAACGGCGCTTGACTTGAAGCGGGGCGGGACGTAAAAGGCCGCTCCTTACGCGACTCCCCGTTGGGGGAATTGCTGAATTTGGACCCAAAGCTGCGCCGCCGGCGCCGCCTCCTTCCAGGGGGCTGAGGCCGGCAGCCGATTGGAAGCCCGGAGGGCACGATAACTCGTGCCGCGCCGGGCATTACCTTTTGGCGGGGCTGAAGGTCTTTTGGATGGTATCTGAAGGGGCGTCATGCCGACGATCAACCAACTCATCGCCCAAGGGCGTGAGACGAAGCCAGACCGGAACAAGGTTCCGGCCCTGAAGGGCAGCCCGCAGAAGCGCGGCGTCTGCACGCGCGTCTACACGACCACGCCGAAGAAGCCGAACTCCGCGCTGCGCAAGGTTGCGAAGGTGCGTCTGACGAATGGCTTTGAAGTCGTGAGCTATATTCCCGGCGAAGGTCACAACCTGCAGGAACACTCGGTGGTTCTGATCCGCGGTGGCCGCGTGAAGGACCTTCCGGGCGTTCGCTACCACATTCTGCGCGGTGTGCTGGATACCCAGGGCATCGCCAAGCGCCGCAAGCGTCGTTCGCTTTACGGCGCGAAGCGTCCGAAGTGAGGGGCTGAACCATGTCGCGTCGTCACCGCGCTGAAAAGCGCGAGGTTCTGCCGGATCCGAAATTCGGTGATATCGTTCTCAGCCGTTTCATGAATGTCCTCATGTATGACGGCAAGAAAAGTGTTGCCGAATCCATCGTCTATGCGGCGATGGATACGCTGAAGAAGAAGGGTGGTCCGAATAGCGACCCGCTGCGTCTGTTCCATGAGGCGATGGATAATGTGAAGCCCGCCGTGGAAGTGCGCAGCCGTCGCGTTGGTGGCGCCACCTATCAGGTTCCCGTCGAAGTCCGTGCGGAACGCCGCCAGGCTTTGGCGATCCGTTGGCTGATCGAAAGCGCGCGCAAGCGTGGCGAGAACACCATGGAAGAGCGTCTGTCGGCTGAGCTGATGGATGCGGCGAATAATCGCGGCTCTGCCGTGAAGAAGCGCGAAGACACGCACCGGATGGCTGAAGCCAACAAGGCCTTCAGCCACTACCGCTGGTAAGCAACCCCCGATCTGGAATCACGAACATG
>JBIIIE010000267.1:0-4359 GCA_044235135.1 Roseomonas sp.
TGCTGGCGGCCCTTTGGCTGGCCCTGCCGCATTGGCCGATCGCCGATCTGATGGCGGTGGATCATTCGCGCCTGCATGGCGGGGCGCTGGCGATGACCATCTTCCTGGCCGTGCTGGTAGTCGGGCCGCCTTCCTTCCTGATTGGCATGACCTTTGCCTTCGTGCAGCGCGCCGTGCAGCAGGATTTGGCGAGTGTCGGCACGCGGGTTGGTTGGGTGCAATTGGCCAATATCGCCGGCAATGCGGCGGGGTCCATTTTTACCGGCCTCATCACGCTGCATTTCCTGGGCACGGCGGGCACGCTCAAGCTGCTGGCCGCGCTTTCGTTGCTGTTGCTGCTGGGTTGGCTTTGGCATGGTGGTTGGCGGCGGCCGGTGGAGGGGGGGCTGGCTCTCGCTTCCGCACTCGCGCTGTTGCTCATGCCGGGCAATGCCGGGCTTTGGTCGCGCATGCATGCGGAAGGGCCGGGCAATATGGTGGCCTGGGCTGAGGATCGTTCCGGCGTTGCCTTTTTCCGCGACAGCAAGGGGGCGGATGGCGTGGCGGAAGGCCCCTTCTTCATCCAGGGCTTCAGCCAGGGGCGCATCCCCTTCCTATCCATCCATCAATTCCTGGGCGCGGTTGGGCCGCTGATTCATCCTGATCCAAAGAATGTGTTGGTGATTGGGATAGGCAGCGGCGGCACGCCCTGGGCGGCGGGTATTCGCCCGGAAAGCCAGATTCGCGCCATTGAATTGGTGGCGCCCGTGCTGACGGCGCTGGAAGAAATCGGGCAGCATTACCCGGAAGGCCCCATCGCGCGCATGTTCCAGGACCCGCGCTGGCAGATGGAATATGGCGATGGGCGGCGGACGCTGGCCAAGGAAGAACGGCGCTATGATATTATTGAGGCGGATGCGATTCTGCCGCAGGGGTCCCATTCCGGCTTGCTGTATAGCGCTGAATTTATCGATCAGGCGCGGCGGCGTTTGGCGCCGGGGGGGCTTTACATTCAATGGACACCAACCCAGCGCGCGGTGGAAACCTTCGCTGCTGTTTTCCCCCATGCGCTGCTGCTGATGCCGGCGGGCGTGATGATCGGGTCGAATGAGCCGATTCCCTATGACCCCGCAAGGCTTGCGGCTGAATTCGCCAAGCCCTCGCATCTGGCGCATTTGCGTGCCGGCAATAAGGATTTCAGTGATTGGGCGAGCTTATTCGCCGGTACCCCGCTGCAGTGGCAGCCGGGGCAGAAGCGCGAGGAGCCGCCGCTCACGGATGTCTTTCCGCGCGATGAATTCTACATCAACAATCCTGGCACCGGCACGGATTACTATGTGCGTAGCCGAAACGCCTCGGGGCAGCGCCGCGCGGATGCGCGGTAGCTGCCCATTGGCGCATCACATCCCAAGCGCGCGGCGATAGAGATCGAGCAGCGTTTCCTGTTCTTCCACTTCCGCCGGTTCCTGTTTGCGCAGCCGGATCACCGCGCGCAGCACCTTCACATCGAAGCCGGCTGATTTCGCTTCGGCGAAAATATCCTTGATGTCGCTGGACAGCGCCTTTTTTTCTTCTTCCAGGCGTTCAATGCGCTCCACGATGGACCGCAGCCTTTCACCGGCAATGCCGCCGACTTCGGTGGTTTCCTGCGTGGCGGGAGCCTTAGCCATTCTGCGTTCCTCGGTATGAAGGCCGGAGGCTTTAGCCTTAGGGTTGCTGGCCATCAATGCTGCCCCTGACCTGAAGCGGCGAATTTCGCCTTTTGCTCGGCGCTCGCTTCCTTCTGATACTGCGCCTGCCATTCCTTATACGGCATGCCGTAGATGATCTCCCGCGCTTCGGGGTCGGTCAGCGGCAGGCCCTTTTCCTCGGCGGCGGCGCGATACCATTTGCTCAGGCAATTCCGGCAGAAGCCTGCCAGATTCATCATATCAATATTCTGAACATCATTGCGGCTGCGCAGATGTTCCACCAACCGGCGGAAGGCAGCGGCTTCCAATTCTGTCTGGGTGGCCTTGTCGAATTCGGGCATGGGGACCTCCTGAAGCTTTCGCCACCATAGATGGCCCATTCGGCGCGACTTCGCCATACTGAAGGTGACAAAGGAATAACGCCATGGCCTTCACCGATGCATCCGCCCGCGCCGCCCTTCGCCAGGTGTTCGACGCTGCCATTGCTAGCGCCGATCCGCGCCAGGTGCTGGCGCGGCATTTGCCGGAACGCCCGCGCGGGCGGGTGATTGTGCTGGGTGCCGGGAAATCCGCCGCCGTCATGGCGGCAGCGGTAGAGACCGCCTGGCCCGATGCGCCGATCGAAGGCCTGGTGGTGACCCGCTATGCCCATGGCTACCCGACGCGGCAGGTTCGCGTGCTTGAAGCCTCCCACCCCGTGCCGGATGCCGCAGGCGCCAAGGCCGCGGCGGCGTTGCTGGAAGTGGCGCAGGGTGCGGGGGCGGATGATCTGGTGCTGTTTCTGGTCTCGGGCGGGGGGTCCTCGCTGACGACTTTGCCCGCCCCCGGCCTGACGCTGGAGGAGCTGATTGCGGTCAATAAGGCGCTGCTGGCTTCCGGCGCCACCATCCATGAAATGAACTGCATTCGCCGGCATCTTTCCGCCTTTTCCGGCGGAAGGCTGGCCGCCGCCGCCCATCCGGCGCGGGTGGTCACACTCGCCATTTCCGATGTGCCGGGGGATGACCCGAGTGTCATCGCCTCTGGCCCCACCGTGCCCGACCCATCCACCTTCGCCGATGCGCGCGCCCTGGTGGCGCATTACGGGATGAAGCTGCCGGAAGCCGTAGAGGCGCATCTGGCCGCAGGCGCGGAGGAAAGCCCGAAGCCCGGCGACCCGCGCCTGGGGACGCCGGATTACCGCTTCATCGCAACGCCCGCCATGGCCTTGGAAGCTGCGGCCTCTGCCGCGCGCGGGCTTGGCCTGACGCCACTGATCCTGGGCGATGCCCTGGAAGGGGAGGCGCGGGAATTGGGCACTGCACTCGCCGGCATTGCGCGTTCTGCCGCGACCCATGGCCACCCCCTGCGAGGCCCGGCCATGCTGCTTTCGGGTGGAGAGACCACGGTGACCATTCGCAGCCCGAAGCCAGGCCGCGGCGGTCGGAACGGGGAATGCCTGCTGGGTTGCGCGCTTGCCTTGGCCGGGGCGCCCAATATCTGGGCGCTGATGGGCGATACGGATGGCATTGATGGGTCGGAGGATAATGCCGGCGCCATCGCCAGCCCGGACACGCTGGCCCGCGCCGGCGCCGCCGGGTTGGACCCACGCGCCTTGCTGGCTGGGCATGACAGCTACCGGCTGTTCCAGACATTGGGCGATCTGGTGGTGACGGGGCCGACGCTGACCAATGTGAATGATTTTCGGGCCTTGCTGATAGCTTAACTTTTAAAAGTTAAGCTACGCAGGTTCGGGGTAGCTTTTTAACTTAATTTTGCTAAGATGTCGCCATGCGCGACCCAGCCCTTGAATCCCTCCTCGCCCGGCGCGGCACCGTGAAGCAGATCGCCGCCGCCTTGGGCATTTCCACCGCCGCCGTTTCCCAATGGAAGCGCGTCCCGGAAGACCGTGTGGCGGAAATCGCCAAATTGCTGAACTTACCGGCGGAAAGCCTGCGGCCCGATCTGGCCCCTGCCCCACCAACTTCCCAACCGCAAGGAGCGCCCCGCATGGTGGCCCGCCCCGTTCTGCGCCGCCGGCGCCGCACCAAAATCATCGCAACCCTCGGCCCCGCCAGCAGCAGCGCGGAGATGATTGAAAAGCTCCACCGCGCCGGGGCCGATATTTTCCGCCTTAATTTTTCCCATGGCAGCCATGAGGACCATGCCGCCCGCATCGCCACCATCCGTGCCGTAGAGGCCAAGGTGGGCCGGCCCATCGGGATACTCGCCGATGTACAGGGGCCGAAGCTTCGCGTTGGGCGCTTTCAGGCCGGGCGGGTGCAGCTGCAATCGGGGCAGAGCTTCAAGCTCGATCTGAACCCAACGCCAGGCGATGCCCGCCGCGTCAATCTGCCGCATCCGGAAATCATCGCCGCGGCGCAAATCGGCACCACGCTTTTGCTGGATGATGGCAAGCTAAGGCTGCGCGTGACGCATAAGCGCCCGGATCACCTGGAAACCCAGGTGGTGGTCGGCGGCCCGCTTTCGGACCGCAAGGGTGTGAATGTGCCTGATGTGGCGCTGCCCATCCCGGCGCTGACGGAAAAGGACCGCGCGGACCTGGCCTTCGTGCTCGACCAGGGCATTGAGTATATCGGCCTTTCTTTTGTGCAGCGTCCGGAAGATGTGGCGGAGGCCAAGGAAATCGCCGCCGGGCGCGCCTGGATAATGGTGAAGCTGGAAAAGCCGCAAGCGCTTGAGAATCTTG
>JBIIIE010000268.1:0-4351 GCA_044235135.1 Roseomonas sp.
AAGGAAATCAGCGCAACCGTCAGCATCACAGGCAAAGCCTGCAAAATGCGGGAGATGATGAAGGCGAACAAAGGGGCCGAACTCCACTAAGCATTTTTTAGCCAAATGGAAGCACTTGGCGATTCGGAAAATGCGATCAAACAAAGGCGGGAGCAATTCTGCCGAGCATAGGCTTGGCAGAATTGCTCCAAGCGCGGCGGGCGTGAACCCGCCGCGACAGGGGATCAGTTCATCCGCGCCCAGCGGAAAAGGGGCTGGTTATTGGCCATATGCGGAATGGTCAGGTTTGACCGCATGGCCCAGGGGATCATCTGATGGTGCAGCGGGATATGTGGCACATCTTCGCGGTAGAGCCTGAGCGCCTCCCGGATCGCCTCATCGCGCGGCGCGCCGGATTGCGTCTTCATGCGGTCAATCAGCGCATCCATGCGCGGGTTGGAATAGCGCCCGTAATTCCAGATGCCATCGCCCTGTGCGCCATTGCGGGTCGCGACCAGGGATTGGAAGGAATAAAGCGCATCCAAAGTCGGCACACCCCAGCCCAGCAGATAGATGGAGGTATCATCGCGCTGGATCTTGGCGAAGAAGGGCGCCAAGGGCATGGCATTCAACTTGGCGCGAATGCCAATCCGCGCCCACATCGCCACAATCGCCTGGCAAATCTGCTCATCATTGATGTAGCGATTATTCGGGCAATCCAGCGTGATTTCAAAACCATTCGGGAAACCCGCTTCGGTCAAAAGGGCGCGCGCGCGGGCCGGATCGTAAGGCAGGCGCACATCTTCTTCCTTCACATAGCCATTCACCTGGGGCGGGAAGAAGGTTCCCGTCACCGCGGATTGGCCACGCATGGTGGTGCGATGGATCGCCTGAATATCAATCGCGTGATAAAGCGCCTGCCGCACGCGCAAATCCTTCATCGGATTGCGCCCCTTCACATCGGAATAGAGCAGCTCATCCCGATAGACATCCATCGCAAGGAAGATGGTGCGCACTTCCGGGCCTTCCAGCACGCGGATATTTTGCGCCTGGCGAAGGCGGTTCAAATCCTGCAAGGGCGGATCGAGCACGAAATCAACCTCACCCGACAAAAGCGCGGCGATACGCGTCGCATCCGATGCGATGGGGCGGAAGATGATTTCCGTCACATTCGCTTCCCGGCTGGTTTCTTCGCGCCAGCCCCACCAATCATTATTGCGCGCCATGACGGTGCGCACATCGGATTCACGCGCCGTCAGGCGGAAAGCGCCGGTGCCGTTCGTATTGCGGACCGTGTGCATTTCCTCCCGCTGGCGGGTGTTTTGCGGCCGCGCGGCATTGTGCTTTTCGGACCAGGACCGCGACATCATGAAGACGGACGCGATCTTATTGGGCAGGATCGGGTCCGGGATTTTGGTGATGATATCAATCACCAACGGTTCGACCTGTACGGCGCGTTCCACCGTATCCACGAAAATCCCGTAATTGGAGGTGGGCGCCAAGGCGCGCGTCACGCTGAACACCACGTCATCGGCGGTGAAGGCCTCACCCTCATGGAATTTCACGCCATCGCGCAGCCAAAAGCGCCAGCGATTGGGTTCCTGCTGTTCCCAGCGCGTTGCCAGGCCCGGCGCCAGGCCAAGTTCCTGGCTGCGGCTGATTAGCGTGTCATAAATTTGATAAAGCACCATGGTGACCGTACCAAGGTTCTGACTATGCGGGTCGAGCGTATTGGGATCGCCCGAGGCCGCCCAGCGCACCGTCCGCGCATCCGAGTTTGCTGCGCCAAGCGCCAGCCCGCAGGCCAGCGCGGTCGCCCATAACAGCTTTCGCATCCCGTTCTCCTGTTTTTGGTTACAGCCCTACCATGGCCTATAGGGGCGCCGGCCCCGGCCGGGAAGAGGCTTTTTGGGGGAGATTTCCCCAGGCGCGAAACTGCTTTAGTTTCGCCTCCAACCGTCCGAGAGAGCCCCGCCCATGCCGCGTTTTGCCGCCAATCTTTCCATGATGTTCAATGAAGTCCCGTTTCTGGACCGCTTCGCCCTGGCCGCGAAGGCGGGCTTCAAGGGGGTAGAGTTCCTATTCCCCTATGAGCACCCGGCAGCCGAGATCGCCCAGCGGCTCAAAGATAACGGCTTGCAACAGGTGCTGTTCAATGCGCCGCCTGGCGATTGGGCGAAGGGGGAGCGCGGCATGGCTTGCCACCCGGGCCGCGAGCAGGAGTTTCGCGACAGCATCATGCGGGCCTTGGATTATGCCGGGGCGCTTGGCTGCCCGCGGCTGCATGTCATGGCCGGCATGGTGCCGCCCGGCGTCGCGCAGGGCACACTCACTAGCCTTTATGCCATCAACCTTGCCTGGGCCGCCGAACGCGCCATCGCCCAGGGGGTGAAGTGCTGCATTGAACCGATCAACCAGCGGGACATGCCGGGCTATGCCCTGACCGGCATCGCCAATGGCATCCAGGTGATTGAAGCTGTGGGCCCGGACCGGCTCGGCCTGCAATTCGACCTGTATCACACGCAAATCACCGAGGGCGATCTGGTGCCCCGTGCCCGCGCGGCGCTGCCCTATATTGCCCATATGCAGGTGGCCGATACCCCAGGCCGCAATGAACCCGGCACGGGCGAGGTGAATTGGCCCTTTGTCTTCGCCCAATTGGATGAAATGAGCTATCGCGGCTGGATCGGCTGCGAATACCGCCCCGCCGGCGAAACCCTCGCCGGGCTTTCCTGGTTCGCCCCCTATAAGGACTGAAACACAATGAAAATCGCCTTTATCGGCCTTGGCATCATGGGCCGCCCCATGGCCGGGCATCTGAAGACCGCCGGCCACGCCATTACCGTGGTCGAACGCAAAAGCCTGACCGCCGAGGATCGCGCCGCCTTCGCCGTGGCGCCGGACGCCAAAACCGCCGCCGCCGGGGCGGATGCCGTGATCATCATGGTGCCCGATACGCCGGATGTGGAAGCCGTGCTGTTCGGCGCGGGTAGTGTGGCCGAGGGCCTTAAGCCCGGCACGCTGGTGATTGACATGTCCTCCATCAGCCCGACCGCCACCAAGGAATTCGCGGCCAAAATCGCGGCCAAGGGCGGGGAATACCTGGATGCCCCGGTCTCCGGCGGGGAGGTCGGCGCCAAGCAGGCCAGCCTGACGATCATGGTGGGTGGGTCGGAAGCCGCATTCGACCGCGCCAAGCCGCTATTTGAAGCCATGGGCAAGAACATCACCCTGGTGGGTGGCACGGGCGCGGGCCAGACCTGCAAGGTCGCCAATCAGATCATTGTGGCACTCACCATTGAAGCGGTGGCGGAAGCGCTCACCTTCGCCTCCAAGGCCGGGGCGGACCCCGCCAAGGTGCGGCAAGCCATCACCGGTGGCCTCGCCACGTCCCGTATTCTGGAACTGCATGGCGAACGCATGATCAAGCGCAGCTTCGCGCCGGGCTTCCGCATCCGCCTGCACCAGAAGGATTTGAATCTGGCCTTGCAGGCCGGGCGCGAATTGGGCGTCGCACTTCCCAATACCGCTTCCACCCAACAGCTTTTTGCCGCTGTCGCTGCGGCTGGTGGCGGGGATTTGGACCATTCCGGCCTGGTCAAGGCTTTGGAAACCCTCGCCGCGCATCCGGTGGCGCCGGACGCCTGAAGCGGGATCGGCGCTTGAAAGAAGGCCCCCCGGTTTCGGGAGGCCTTCTCATTTTTGACCGCCAGCGCCGAAAAAGCGCGCGCTAATTTGATTTTTGGATTTTTCGCGCTTTACTGGACCCGGTCCTTGGCTGCGCCCGCGCTGCCAGGACCAAAGCAAAGGCGCCATCCCCATGCGGTTCGACGAAATCGGCCAACAGCTTCGTACCTATCGCCTGGAATCCGGGCTGAAGGCAGATGAGATTGCGGCCCGCCTCGGCATCTCCCGCGCTGCGCTCTATCGCTATGAAAAGGGCGAGGTCATCAAGCTTGATACCGTGCGGCGGCTGGCGGAGATGTTGCAGGCCTCGCCCCTCGCACTGCTTGGCATTGGGGTGGATTACTTGTCCCGCATCACCTCCTTCCTGGAACGCGTTCGCCATATTGAGGAAGAAGCCGATAGCCAATTGCAGCTTGGCGGTGCCTTCAGCTTCGCGCTCGCCAGCGAAGGTTTTCCGCAGATATTGCAGAGCCTTTGGCAGGAAGCGGCCAATATGGCGCCGGACCGCGCCGCAGCGCGGAGTGCCGCGGATCAATGCCTGACCCTGCTGGCTCAGCGTCGGCTGATCCTGGAACAGCGCCGGCCCAGCATCATCGCCATGCTGTCGGAGGCCGCCATGCGTCGGCTTTTGACGGATGGCATTTGCGCCGGCCTGCCGCTTTCCGATCGCAGCCGGGCCGAGGCC
>JBIIIE010000425.1:0-4326 GCA_044235135.1 Roseomonas sp.
GGGCGACCGCGTTCAGGTCCTGACCGGGCGTGACAAGGGCCGCCAGGGCGAAGTGATCCGCGTGATGCCAACCGAAGATCGCGCGCTGGTGCAGGGCATCAATCTGGTGAAGCGTCACCAGAAGGCCGCCGGCATCGGCAATCCCGGCGGGATCAATGAAAAGGAAGCGCCGATTCACCTTTCGAATCTGTCGCTGATTGATCCGAAATCCGGCAAGCCGACCCGCGTTGGTTTCAAACTGCTGGAAGATGGCAAGAAGGTCCGGGTGGCGCGTGCCTCCGGCGAGGTGCTTGACGCATGAGCGACGTGAAGGAACAGCCCCGGCTGCGCCAGCATTACGAAACCGTGGTGCGCAAGCAGCTGTCTGAGGAATTCGGCTACTCCAATCCGATGGAAGTGCCGAAGCTTGAGAAGATCGTGATCAATATGGGCGTTGGCGAAGCCGCCGGCGACCAGAAAAAGCTCGATGCCGCGGTGGCCGATCTGACCCTGATTTCGGGCCAGAAGCCGGTGAAGACCAAGGCAAAGAAGGCGATCGCGGGCTTCAAGATCCGCGAAGGCCAGGCGATTGGCTGCAAGGTGACGCTGCGCAAGGAACGCATGTATGAATTCCTTGATCGGCTGGTGACCATTGCGCTGCCGCGCGTGCGCGATTTTCGCGGCATTCCCGGCAATCGCGGCTTTGATGGTCGGGGCAATTATGCCCTTGGCCTGAAGGAGCAGATCGTGTTCCCCGAAATCATCTATGACAAGGTGGATACGGTGCGCGGCATGGACATTGTTTTCGTCACCACGGCGAAGACCGACAAGGAAGCGAAGGCGCTGCTCAAGGCGTTCCAGCTTCCTTTCCAGAACTGAGTTTTTGGAAAACCGCCGGGTCAGCCCGGCAGGTTCCGGAGGGTTATGACGTATGGCTAAGACATCGTCTGTAGAAAAGAACAAGCGCCGCGAGCGGCTTTCAAAGCTGCATGCCGCAAAGCGCGCTGCCTTGAAGGCTGCGGTGATGAATCGTGAGCTGCCGATCGAAGATCGCTTCGAAGCGACGCTGAAACTGGCGCAATTGCCCCGCAATGGTGCCAAGAATCGCGTGCGGTTGCGCTGCGAACTTACCGGGCGGCCGCGCGGCAATTACCGCAAATTCAAGCTCTGCCGTAACGCGTTTCGTGATTTGGCCAATCAGGGTCAGATTCCGGGCGTCGTGAAGGCCAGCTGGTAAGGAAGCCCGGCATGTCCATGTCCGATCCGCTGGGCGATCTGCTCACCCGCATCCGCAATGCGCAATCCGCGCGCCAGTCCCGCTGCAAGGCGCCGGCATCCAAGCTGCGTGAAAACGTGCTTGAAGTGCTGAAGCGCGAAGGCTTCATTCGTGCCTGGCGCACCGAGGAACTCCGCCCTGGCGTGAAGCTCATTGATATCGAATTGAAGTATTCGGAAGGCGAACCCGCCATTCGCGAAATCACGCGTGTGTCGAAGCCTGGCCGTCGCGTCTATTCGAAGATCGCCGAACTGCCCAAGTTCTATAACGGGCTTGGCATGTCCATCCTTTCCACGCCGCGTGGCGTGATGAGCGAAAATGAGGCCCGCGCTGCCAATGTCGGCGGCGAGGTTCTCTGCCGCGTATTCTGACGGAGGGTTTGGCAATGTCTCGCGTCGGAAAATATCCGGTTCAGGTGCCATCAGGGGTGCAGCTTGCGCTTTCCGGTCGCACGCTGGTGGCCAAGGGCAAGCTTGGCGAATTGAAGCTTGACCTGACGGATGATGTTGATGTGGAAATCAGCGCTCAGCAGGTGGCGGTGAAGCCGCGCCGGGATGATCGCCGGGCGCGCACCATGTGGGGCACCACGCGCAGCCTGATCAACAGCATGGTGACGGGCGTTTCCACGGGCTTCGTGAAGTCCATGGAAATCAACGGCACGGGTTATCGCGCTGCGGTACAGGGCAAGGACCTCGTGCTGAGCCTCGGCTATAGCCACGAAATCCGCTACCCGATCCCGTCTGGCATCAAGATCACCTGCGAACGCCCAACAGCGATCAAGGTCGAAGGGTCTGACAAGCGCCAGGTTGGTCAGGTTGCCGCTGAAATTCGCGCCTATCGCGGCCCCGAACCCTATAAGGGCAAGGGCGTGAAATACGAGAATGAGCAGATCCTCCGGAAGGAGGGGAAGAAGAAGTAATGGCCAGCAAGCTCGATCTTCAGGAACGGCGCAAGCGTCGTCTCCGTTATCAGATCCGGATGAAGTCGGGTGGGCGTCCGCGCCTGTCCATCTTCCGTTCCGGCAAGCATATTTATGCGCAGGTGATTGATGACGCTGCGGGCCGGACGGTGGCTGCCGCATCATCTTTGGAAAAGACCATGCGCGAAGCCTTGAAGACCGGTGCCGATACCTCGGCTGCGACGGCGGTTGGCAAGTTGATTGCCGAACGCGCCATGGCGGCGGGTGTGACGGCGGTGGTCTTTGATCGCGGACCTTATCTTTATCACGGGCGCGTCAAGGCGCTCGCGGACGGCGCCCGTGAGGGCGGGCTGTCGTTCTGAGGGATTGAACAATATGGCACGTGAACCAAGAGGCGGTGGCGAAGGCGGCGAGGGCGGGGAACGCCGTCGTCGTGGTGGCCGTGATCGTGAACGCGAACCGCGCGCGGAACGCCAGGAAGGTGATGAGCTTAAGGATAAGCTTGTCACCATCAATCGTGTTGCGAAGGTGGTGAAGGGCGGTCGTCGCTTCAGCTTCGCGGCCTTGGTCGTGGTTGGCGATGAAAAGGGTCGTGTTGGCTGGGGCGCTGGCAAGGCGCGCGAAGTGCCGGAAGCGATCCGCAAGGCAACGGAACGCGCCAAGCGCGGCATGATCCGCGTGCCGATGCGTGAAGGTCGCACGCTGCATCATGATGTGGTGGGCGAATTCGGGGCGGGTCGCGTTATTCTGCGCGCAGCGCCGGCGGGTACCGGCATCATCGCCGGTGGCCCGATGCGCGCCGTGTTTGAAACGCTCGGCATGGGCGATGTGGTCGCCAAGTGCCTGGGTTCCGCCAATCCGCATAACATGGTGAAGGCCACTTTCGCCGCGCTGCAGCGCTGCACCAGCCCGCGGGCGGTTGCGTCGCGCCGTGGCAAGAAGGTGGCTGACATCCTCGGCCAGCGGAAGGAAGCCTCCGCTGAGGCGCAGGAGGCCGCGAATGGCTGAGAAAAAGACAGTGAAGGTGACCCAGCTTGGCTCACCCATCGGGCGCAAGCCTGGCCAGAAGGAAACCCTGATTGGCCTTGGCTTGAACAAGCGCCATCGCACGCGTGAATTGGAAGACACGCCGGCGGTGCGCGGTATGATCCGCAAGGTTGCCCACCTGGTGAAGGTGGAGGATTGAACCATGAAGTTGAATGAAATCCGCGACAATGATGGCGCGCGTCCCAAGTTCAAGCGCATTGGCCGTGGGATTGGCTCTGGCAAGGGCAAGACCGGCGGTCGCGGCGTGAAGGGCCAGAAGGCGCGCACCGGCGTTTCGCTGAACGGGTTTGAAGGCGGTCAGCTGCCGATTTATCGGCGCCTGCCCAAGCGCGGCTTCGTGAATAATTTCCGCAAGCTCTATGCCACGCTGAATATCGGCACGCTGGATGCGGCAATTGAAGCGGGCCGTCTGCCGGCGGGGCAGGATCTGGATGAAGCGGCGCTGCGCGCGGCTGGCGTTGTGCGTTCCAGCGCCAAATTCATCGGCGTGCGTCTGCTCGGCAAGGGTGAGATCAAGCGCGCGGTGCGGATTTCCGTGTCTGGCGCTTCGGCGGCGGCCATTGCTGCGGTGGAAGCCGCCGGCGGCAGCGTGACTGTCACCGCGCCGGCAGCACCGGCTGAGGCTGGCTGAAGCTTGTTGGTACCGCGCCGCCTGATCGCGATGCGGGGCTGATTCTTTGCGGCGCGCGGGGTCACTCGGGCGCCGCTTTCATTCGGGCGAAACGCGCTTGTCATCTTTCGGCGCGGCGCCACATAAGGCTTGAAGTCAGGGCGCACCCTTAAGGGCGCATGGCAGATTCGGGAGAATGCGCATGGCGTCCGCCATGGAACAGGCGATGTCCAATCTGAACCTCGGTGTGCTCTCCAAGGCGACCGAGCTCAAGAAGCGTATCTGGTTCACGCTTGGCGCGCTGATTGTCTATCGCATTGGCACCTATATTCCCGTGCCGGGCGTGGATGCGGCGGTGATGGGGGAAATCCTCGCCCAGCATGGCGGCGGCATCCTTGGCATGTTCGACATGTTTTCGGGCGGCGCGCTTGGGCGCATGACGGTCTTTGCGCTGAACATCATGCCCTATATCAGCGCGAGCATTATCGTGCAGTT
>JBIIIE010000269.1:0-4321 GCA_044235135.1 Roseomonas sp.
CTATGCGCTCTGGCATCGGCGCCACATCCAAGGCGCCGCGCCCGCGGGCGATGTTTTCGAAAATCTTTCCCAGAAGTGACGACAGGAAAACCCATGGCGAAACGCGGCGCATCGCGGCAGGCTCTTCGTATCGCGACCTGGAATATCAATAGCGTGCGGCTGCGCCTGCCCTTGCTGCAAAACCTGGTGACTGATCTGGCGCCGGATGTGATCTGCCTGCAGGAAACCAAATGCCCGGATGAGGCGTTTCCGCATGAGGGCATCGAAGCGCTCGGTTTCACGCATCGGCTGGTGCGCGGCATGAAGGGCTATAATGGTGTTGCGGTATTGTCGCGCCTGCCGATCAGCTTGCGTGAAGATGATCCCGATTGGTGCGCCAAGGGCGATTGCCGGCATTTGGGCGTGATGCTGGATGCGCCGGGTGGGCCGGTGGAGCTCCATAATTTCTACGTGCCGGCGGGTGGCGATATCCCGGACCGCGCAGCCAATCCGAAATTCGGCCATAAGCTTGATTTTGTCGCCGAAGCCACGCGCTGGTTCGCGGGCCGAGGTGCGCGCCGCGCCGTGCTGGTGGGGGATTTGAACATCGCGCCGCTTGAACATGATGTCTGGTCGCATAAGCAATTATTGGATGTGGTGTCGCACACACCCATCGAAGTGGAAGGGCTGATTGGCTGGCAGAAGGCGGCAGGGTGGCATGATGCGCTGCGCCATTTCGTGCCGGAAGATCAGAAGCTTTACACTTGGTGGTCCTATCGCGCGCGGGATTGGCGCGCGGCGGATCGTGGCCGGCGGCTCGATCATGTCTGGGTCAGTGATGATCTGGCGGGCGGGCTCAAGCGCCATTTGGTGCTGAAGGATGCGCGTGATTGGCTGCAAGCTTCCGATCATGTCCCTGTGTTGGTAGAGCTTCAGCCATGAAACGTCGCCTTTTCCTGCTGGCCCTGCTGCCGGCTGCCTGCGCCGAGCCGCAGCAGGCGCCACCGGTCACGACTGCCCCCTTGGTGGAAGAACCCGAACAGGTTTTCGCCCCAGGCCCCATCGCCTGGGACAGGCTGAACGAGGACCAGAAGCGCCGCGCGCGGGACGCCATGCGGCGTCTTGGCTACGACACGTCGAGCGAGGAGGCGATCATGCGCCAATGGGCCGCCCTGCCGCCGGCCAAGCAGCGCTTTGCCATCCGTCGCCCGCCGCCCCCGCCCCCACCGCCGCCACGGGCGAGCACCAGGTCCCGCCCCGCAGCGCGCCCAGCGCCCCGCCCGACAACCGCTTCGCCGCGGCGCTGAGCGGCACCCCGGCAGGCTGATTTATGCTTGTAACAGGTCGCGAAAATGGTCTTTTGCTGCGCCGCACATGCTTGACAGTGGCATCCCCCCCCCGTAAAGGCGCGACGGCTTCTGGCGAGGTTCGCCCGGGGAGCAAAAGGTGACTAACCAGCCGGACCTTCATGAACGGTTAAGGCAAGCGCGGGCCCGCGAAGGGCTTGAAATTGGCCCGAACGGCCAAAAAGGCTTGCCGACAGGGCCATGGGGAATCGGGCTGCGTGCAGGGGTTGAGGTTGTCTCGGCGCTTGCGGTTGGGATCGGCATCGGGTGGGCACTCGATCGCTGGCTCGGCACTTGGCCTTGGCTCTTTCTGGTGTTTTTCGTCATGGGCAGCGTCGCCGGGGTGTTAAATGTTTATCGGCTTTTCAACCCGCGTCGCCGTTCGCGCGTGACATGATGCAATAGACGAGGGGTTTGCCGGTGGCAAAGGAAGGCAAGACGATTGACGCGCTGAGTCAGTTCGAATTGACGCCCTTTTTGGGTGGCTTCGGGCAGGCTATCGGCTTCAGCCAGTCCAGTGCATTCATGCTATTGGCCCTTGGCCTGATCACGCTGTTCATCATGGCGGCTGCCGCGCGCGGCGCGATGATTCCGGGGCGGCTGCAATCGCTCGGTGAAGCCAGTTATGAATTCATTCAAGGCATGGTGACCGAACAGGTCGGCGATGAGGGCAAGAAGTATTTCCCCTTCGTCTTCGCCATTTTCATGTTCGTGCTGTTTGGCAACCTGCTTGGCATGCTGCCCTATTCCTTCACCTTCACGTCCCATATCGCGGTCACATTGACGCTTGCGGTGATTGTGTTCGTGACCGTGACGGTGATTGCGCTGATGCGCCACGGCATGCATTTCTTCAGCTACTTCTTCCCGGAAGGCGCGCCCGTATGGCTGGCGCCCATCATCATCCCGGTCGAGGTGATTTCCTATTTCTCCCGCGTGGTCAGCCTTTCCGTCCGCCTGTTTGCGAATATGGTGGCGGGGCATGTGATGCTGAAGGTGTTTGCAACCTTCGTGGTCCTGCTGGGCAGCCTTGGCGCGGTTGGTCCCTTCGTGGCGGTATTACCCCTTAGCGTGAATATCGCCCTTGTTGGGTTTGAGTTCCTGGTGGCTTTCCTCCAGGCCTATGTGTTCGCCATCTTGACGAGCATCTATCTCCACGACGCGGTGCATCTGCACTGACGGGCGCTGGGTCTTTTTCGGAAATCTGTTGAAGTCAAACGGAAGGAATGTGTCATGGAAGTTGCTGCTGCGAAGGCCCTTGGTGCCGGTATTGCCGTTATCGCGCTGTTCGGCGTTGGTCTCGGGATCGGCAATATCTTTTCCTCGCTGATCACCAGCGTCGCCCGCAACCCGGCCGCGCGTGATGCCGTGTTCCCGATCGGCATTCTGGGCTTCGCGCTGACGGAAGCCGTGGCGCTCTTCGCGCTGCTCATCGCCTTCCTTATCCTGTTCGCCTGATGCCTGGCGCCCTGGCCTTTTCTGGCTGGGGCCGTTTGGTTGCGGGGCGGGTTCCATGCCATGCCCCGGACTGACGTTTTTTGGCCGCGAGAGGGTAAGCCGATGCGCCGAATACTGCTTGCAATGACGCTCAGCGCCATGCCTGCACTTGCCTGGGCCGCCAGTTCCGCCGGTGGTCCGCCGGTGGAAGGGATGCCTCAGCTTGCCTTTGGCCATCCGGTCCAGGGGCCATTGCTGATCGGTCAGATTGTTTGGCAGGTCATCATTTTCTTTGCACTGTTTCTGCTGATGGCCTTCGTTGCCCTGCCGAAGCTCGGCGCGGTGATCGAAAATCGCCGCCAGCGCATTGAAGGTGATCTGGAAGCCGCCCGCGCTGCCATGCAATCCGCTGAAACCGCGATTGCTGCGCAACGTGAAGCGACGCAAACGGCCCGTGCTGAAGCGCAAGCCGCAGTTAATGCCGCCATGCAATCCGCCCAGCAGGAAATGGACGCCAAGGCGGAAGCCTTGAATGCAGCGCTGGCCAAGCAGATTTCGGAAGCGGAAGCCCGCATTGATCAGGGCCGCAAATCCGCGCTTGGTGCGGTGCGGCAAGTGGCTGGGGAGACTGTGGAAGCCCTGCTTTCCAAGCTCGGCGCTGGGGCTGATGCCGGCAAGGTGCAGGCGGCGGTCCAGCGCGAAGCCGCTGCCAGGGGGATTGCGTGATGGAAGGATCTGCTTCTTTTTTCGCCGATCCGAAATTCTGGGTCGCGGTTTCCTTCGTTCTGTTCTTCGTGCTGCTCGGCAGCAAGCTTTGGAAGGCCGGCACCGGGGCGCTCGATTCCCGCGCCGATGGCATCCGCAAGCGGATTGATGAGGCGAATAAGCTTCGTCTTGAAGCCGAAGCCAAGTTGAAGGAAGCCGAAGCCGCGCGGGCTGAGGCAGTGAAGGAAGCCGCTGAGCTTTTGGCGCGCGCCAAGACCGAAGCGGCACGCATTGCCGCCGCAGCCGCCGCTGAGGCTGAGGCCTCTGCCGAACGCCGCAAGCAGCTTGCCATGCAGCGCATCGCCGCGGCAGAAGCGAGCGCCATTGCCGAGGTGCGCAACACTGCGGCCGACATTGCCGCTTCAGCAGCACGTGCGGTGCTGGCCGAGACCATGGATGCCGCCGCGGATAGCGCCTTGATTGACCGTAGCGTGGCCGACCTGCCGCGCGCCTTGCGCGTCGCCTGACGCGAACGGATTTTCCCATCAAAGCCGCTTATCCCTGACGGGGTAGGCGGTTTTTTATGGCCGTTGAATCCGCTTTTTCATTTCAACGAAAAGTCTTAAGCTTCGTCCATCACGTTCTGATGGGAGAGAATGCTTCATGTTGCGCCGCCTGACCCTTGCCGCCGCCCTGCTGGCCGGTTCCGCCTTGTCTGCGGAGGCCAATGTCTTCCGCTGGGCCAATGATGGCGATGTGAATTCCATGGACCCCTATACGCGGCAGGAAACCTTCCTGCTGGCCTTCGGGTCCAATTTCTATGAACCGCTGGTCCGCCGCGACCATGAAGGCAAGGT
>JBIIIE010000270.1:0-4317 GCA_044235135.1 Roseomonas sp.
GATGAAACCAAGCTGCATGACATTCCTCATTGCTTTTGCGCCGGGCGTGCGCGGCCCGCGCTGCTGTTTGCTCGGAAGGCTCCGCCCGGATGCGCTTTCAGTCAAGGGCCTGTTTCAGCCTGTGGGTGGCAGCCTTGTGACGGTCATCACCCGCGCAGGGTAAAGGGCAAAAAAAGACCGCTTGGCATTGGCGGTTTTCGCGTTTCGGGGAATACTCGCCCCCGTCCCACTTGGCGCGCAAGCCCTGGGCTTGGGTTCATGACGTTCCTGTTATGCGGTGCGGCGCCAGGCCCCGCCGGAAAGGATGGATGCGATGAATGAAATGCGACGGACCATGCCGGCAAGCGCAAGGCCGGCTTTGACGGACCCGGATGTGATCATCATCGGCGCTGGCATTTCCGGCCTTTATCAACTGTATCGGTTGCGGGAACTTGGCTATTCAGTCCAGGTGTTTGAAACCGGCAGCGATCTGGGCGGCACCTGGTATTGGAATCGCTACCCCGGCGCACGGTTTGATTCCGAAAGCTATACATACGGCTATTCCTTTTCCGATGAGCTGCTCCAGGAATGGAGCTGGAGTGAGCATTTTGCCCCGCAACCGGAAACACTCCGCTATTTGCAGCATGTGGCAGACAGGTTCGATCTGCGTCGGCATATCCAATTCAATAGTCGTGTTGTCAGCGCGCAGTTTGATGAGGCTGCGCTGCGCTGGAATGTCATGCTTGAAAGTGGCGCGCAGCATAGATGCCGCTTTCTGATCACCGCACTTGGTCCGCTTTCCGCCGATACGCTGCCGCGCATTCCGGGCGTTGAAAGCTTCGCCGGCCAATCCTTCCATACCTATCGCTGGCCGCATGAACCTATCAGCTTCGCGGGCAAGCGCGTGGCGGTGATTGGCACGGGGGCCACTGGCGTGCAGGTGATCCAGACCATTGCGCCCGAAGTTGGCTCGCTGACGGTGTTTCAGCGCACACCCAATTGGTGCGCGCCCTTGCATAATCGCCCGATTACTGAGGAAGAACAGCGCCAGATCAAGGGCAATTACCCGGCACTTTTCGCGCTGCTCCGCACCACGCCGGGCTGCTATATCCACAATGCGGATCCACGTAGCGTATTTGAAGTAACGCCAGAAGAACGCGAAGCTTTCTGGGAACAGCGCTACGCCGAACCAGGCTTTGGCATTTGGCAGGCGAATTACCGCGATATCCTGACCGACCCCAAGGCCAATGCGCTGATCAGCGATTTCATCGCGCGTAAGATCCGCCAGCGCGTTAAAGACCCCGCGGTTGCGGAGAAGCTGATCCCGAAAAATCACGGTTTTGGTACGCGCCGCGTGCCGCTCGAAACCCGCTACTTTGAGGCCTATAACCGCGAAAATGTGCGCCTGGTGGACATCAATGAAACCCCGATTGAGCGCATTACGCCGAAGGGCATCAAGACCAGCGACGCCGAATATGAATTCGACATGATCATCTATGCCACGGGTTTTGATGCGATTACCGGCGCTTTTGATCGCATTGATTTCAGGGGCGTGGGCGGGAAGCGTCTGAAGGATAAATGGGCGGATGGGCCAAAAACCTATCTCGGTCTGCAATCTGCAGGATTTCCGAATATGCTGACGATTGTGGGGCCGCATAATGCCTCCACCCGCTGCAATATTCCGCGTTGCATTGAACAGAATGTGGAATGGGTGACGGATTTGATGCGGCATGTGCGTGATAAGGGCATCACGCGGTTTGAGGCAACGGAGGCCGCAGAGGCCGAATGGTCACACCATATCGAAACCCTGGCTGAAGGCCTGCTTTATGCTCAGATCGATTCCTGGGCCACGGGCATCAACCGCAATGTCGAAGGGCGCGATCAGCGACGCATTCTGCAATATCAGGGCGGCGCACCGGCCTATCGCGCAAAATGTGACGCGGTGGCCGCGCAAGGTTATGTCGGCATGACACTGAGCTGAACCATGCGCCAAAACCCTGTTCGCACCGCACTCCGCCAAGGCCGCATGGCCCATGGCATTATGGCAACGGAACTCCTGACACCTGGGCTTTGCCAAATCCTTGCCAATGCAGGCGCAGACTACGTCATCTTCGATATGGAACATGGCGGCATGGGCATTGACGCGATCAAGGCGCAATGCGCCTTTGCGCGCAATGTTGGCGTGGTGCCCTTGGTGCGTGTCACGGGTCATCATTACCATCTGATCGCGCCGGTCTTGGATGCAGGCGCCATGGGAATCATGGAACCCATGGTGGAAACGCGCGCGCAGGCTGAAGAATTGGCGGCCTGGTGCCGCTATCGCCCCGAAGGCCAGCGCGGCGTTGGCTTCGGTTATGCGCATGATGATTATCAGGGCCGGGATGTGATCGCCGGTATGAAGGCGGAAAATGACCGCGTTATGGTGATTCCGCTGATCGAAACCGCCAAAGGGATCGAAAATGTGGAAGCGATCATGGCCGTTCCCGGCGTGGATTTGGGCTGGTTCGGCCATTATGATTTGAGTGATTCGCTCGGCATTACCGCGCAATTCGACCATCCGATATTCCACGCCGCACTCACCCGCTTCCTGAAAGCCTGCGAAGAAGCGGGCAAGCCCGCCGGTGTGCTGGGTGCGGGGATGGACATGGTGCGCGGCTGGCGCGCCAAGGGCTTTCGCTGCCTGTGCTACGGATCTGATGTCAGTGTATTCCAATCCGCCCTCAAGGGCGCCTTGGATACGCTGAAGGGCGAAGCGGGTTGAAGACGCATCACGGAAAAGCGGAAGACAAGCATGGACTTCAAGATTGGCACTGAACAGCGCGAAATGATCGCCGCCGTCAGGCAATTGGCGCAAGGCGAATTCAAGCAGGATGCGCCAAAATGGATGGATGGCACCTTCCCCTGGCCCAATATCAAAAAGCTCGCGGGGCTCGGCGTGCTCGGCATGTCGGTGCCGGAAGAATATGGCGGGCTTGGCCTTTCGATCCTCGATTCCGCCCTGATCCTGGAAGAAATCGCCAAGGTGGATTATGTCACCGCCATGGCGGTACTGGGGGAAGCCGGCGTGCAAACCCGCGTCATTGCCCATTACGCACCGAAAGCCATCAAGGAACGCATCCTGCCGCGCGTGATTTCCGGTGACTGCATCCTGGCGATTTGCATGACGGAACCGCATGCCGGTACGGATGTTGCCAATTACCGCACCAACACCAAGCGACACGGCAATCATTTGGTGCTGAACGGCACGAAGACGCTGATCTCCCGCGCCGCAGAAGCCGGCATGTTCGTGGTCTTCACCCGCGTGGATGGCAAGGCGGGGCGCGAAGGGATCGGTTGCGTGCTGGTGGAACAGGGCACGCCGGGTCTTTCCGTCACCGGCACCTACCACACCATGGGCGGCGAGAATCTGCACGAAGTGCAATTCAATGATTGCGAATTGCCGCCGGAAAACCTGGTGATCGAACAGGATGGCTTCAAGAAATTGCTGACCGCCTTCAACACGCAGCGCTGCCTCAATCCCAGCATTTCCTTGGGGCTGGCGGAAGGCGCCTTTGATGAGGCTGTGCGCTATGTGAATGACCGCAAGCTATTCAGCAAATCCATCGCAGATTTCCAGGGTATTCGCTGGAAATTCGCCGATATGTTCAAGGATATCGAAGCGGGGCGAGGCTTGCTCTATCGCGCCTGCCTCACTGCCAATCCCTTCCCTGATCCCTTTATGGCCGCCACCGCCAAGGTATTCTGCAATGAAATGTCGCTGCGCGTCACCAGTGAGGCGGTGCAGGTCCATGGCGGCTACGGCTTTACCGATGAATATCCAGTCTCTCGGTTGTATCGCGGCGCGCGGTATGGCTCGCTCGGCGGCGGGTCTTCGGAATCGCTGCGCGATCTTATCGGCAAGCGCATTTTGGCGGATGCGGGCGGCGTGGATGGCATTATGGGCCTTGATACCTATTGAGCAATCTTGCCGGGTGCGACCTGGTTGTGGTTAAGTTTCGTTCAAATCACCGGGAGAAATGACATGTCCTTGAAGCTCAGCCGTCGCGCCGTCATGGGTGCTGCCGCGCTCGCCCCCTTTGCGGCGCAAGCGCAATCCGATTGGCCCAATCGGCCTGTGCGCATTGTGGTACCTTTCCCGCCTGGTCAGGCCGCCGATATTTTTACCCGCTTGATTGCGGATGAGCTTTCCAAGCGCTGGCCGCAGCGCGTGGTGGTGGAAAACCGCGCCGGTGGTGCTTCAGTGCCGGGCGTTGAATCCGTGGTGCGCGCGCCGGCTGATGGCTATACGCTGCTGACGGGCACTTCTGGCCCGCTTGGCGTCAACCCTTCGGTGATGCC
>JBIIIE010000028.1:0-14964 GCA_044235135.1 Roseomonas sp.
CATCCATGGGCAGGGCTTACTTGAAGCGGAAGGTGATGCGGCCCTTGGTCAGATCATAGGGCGTCATTTCAACATTGACGCGATCACCAGCCAGCACGCGGATGCGGTTCTTGCGCATCTTCCCGCTGGTATGGGCCAGGACCATATGGTCATTATCCAGTTTCACGCGGAACATGGCGTTGGGCAGAAGCTCCACCACCTCTCCGCTGAACTCCATCATGTCTTCTTTGGGCATCGGGCCTCAAGTGTAGGGCGCGCAGGGCGCCGGGGTTCAAGATTGCGGCGCAAAATGATCCTATGCCCCCGCCGGGTCAAGCGCGACCCCGGCGCGGGCATGATTTTGGCCGCAAAACCTTAGTTGGTGAGCGCCACCGTGTAATCCGCTTCGGTCTTTTCGCGCATTTCGGCTTCTGTCACGCCGGGGGCGAGTTCCACCAGCTTCATCGCGGCGGGGCCGCGCCGGGCGATTTCAAACACGCCGAGGTCGGTGATCACCATATCCACCACGCGGCTGCCGGTCAGCGGCAGGGCGCATTGCTTGAGCAGCTTGGGCTTTCCGCCGGCGGTATGTTCCATCAGCACGATCACGCGCTTCACACCCGCCACCAAATCCATGGCGCCGCCCATGCCCTTCACCATCTTGCCCGGGATCATCCAATTGGCGAGGTCGCCATTCTCGGCCACCTGCAAGGCGCCCAGGATGGAAAGATCAATATGCCCGCCGCGGATCATGCCGAAGGATTGCGCGGAATCGAAGAAGGAACTGGTCGGCAATTGCGTGATCGTCTGCTTGCCGGCATTGATCAGATCGGCATCTTCTTCGCCCTCATAAGGGAAGGGGCCAAGGCCGAGCATGCCGTTTTCGCTTTGCAACTGCACATTGAAGCCGGCGGGCACATGATTGGCGACCAGCGTTGGGATGCCGATGCCAAGGTTCACATAAAAGCCATCTTGCAATTCGCGCGCGGCGCGTGCCGCCATTTGGTCGCGATTCCAGGCCATGGTTCTCTCCTCAACCCTGGGATTCAGCGCCGGCCGCGGCGGCGGGCGCGTGCTTGCGGACAGTGCGCTGTTCAATGCGCTTTTCGTAGCCGGGCGGGCAGGTGATCATGCGCTTCACGAAAATGCCCGGCGTGTGGATATGGTCCGCGTCAATCTCTCCGGGGCGGACCAGATGTTCCACTTGCGCGACTGTGACGCGCGCCGCGGTCGCCATCATCGGGTTGAAGTTCCGCGCGGTCTTGCGATAGACCAGATTGCCTTCATGATCGCCCATATAGGCGTGGATGATGGCCAGATCGGCGACAATGCCGCGTTCCATCACATAGGTCTCGCCATCAAATTCGCGGGTTTCCTTGCCCTTGGCGACTTCCGTGCCGACGCCGGTTTTGGTGAAAAAGGCCGGGATGCCGGCGCCGCCGGCGCGAATACGCTCGGCCAAGGTGCCTTGCGGGTTGAATTCAATCTCCAACTCGCCGGCCAGATATTGCCGGGCGAATTCGGCGTTTTCGCCGACATAGCTTGAGATCATTTTGCGGATCTGGCGCGTTTTCAGCAGCAGGCCGAGACCCGCATCATCCACCCCAGCGTTGTTGGACACCACCGTCAGGTCCTTCACGCCGGAATCGCGGATGGCTTCGATCAGCAGCGTCGGAATGCCCGAAAGCCCGAAGCCGCCGGAATGGATCACCATGCCATCGCGCAACAGGCCGGAAAGTGCCGCCTTGGCGTCCGGATAGATTTTCTTCATGGGGTCAGCCCTCATGCCTTGCCGTTTCGCGGCGATCACTAGCCGCTGTTCTGCCTTGCGGGAAGGGCTTGGCGCGGCGAATCGCTTGCCATGCTATAAGGGCGCATGTCTGCCGCCCCCCTTTCGGCCCCGCGCCCGGCCATTCGCCTGCTGCCGGAAACCACCGCCAACCGCATCGCGGCCGGTGAGGTGGTGGAACGCCCGGCGGCCGCGCTCAAGGAAATTGTCGAAAACGCCTTGGATGCCGGGGCCAGGCGCATCGCCGTGACGCTGGAAGGCGGCGGGATGGACCGCATTCTGGTGGAAGATGACGGTATCGGGATGGGCCCCGATGATCTGGCCCTGGCCGTTGAACGCCACGCCACCTCCAAATTGCCGGAAGAAGCGACGCTGTTTCGCATCGCGACGCTCGGTTTTCGGGGGGAAGCCTTGCCTTCCATCGGCGCGGTGGCGCGGCTTTCGATTACTTCCTGCCCGCGTGATGGCACGGCGCATCGGATCAGTGTTGAGGGCGGGCTGAAGGGGGATGTGGCGCCCGCCTCTGGCGCCCCCGGCACGCGCGTGGAGGTGCGGGATTTGTTCTTCGCCACCCCGGCGCGGCGGAAATTCCTGAAGCATCCGCGCACGGAAGCTGAACATGCGGTGGAAGCGGTGCGCCGCCTGGCACTCGCCTGGCCGGAAGTGGCGTTTCGGGTGGAAAGCGATGGGCGGGAAGTGCTGTCCTTCGCCGCCGCCGATCAGGAAGGGCGTATCCGGCAAGTGCTGGGGCCGGATTTCGCCGCTGCCGCGGTGCCGGTGGAAGCGGTATCCGAAACGCTTGATATCAGCGGCCTGGCCGCGCTGCCTTCGCATCACCGCCCGACCACGCTCGGCCAGCATCTGGTGGTGAACCGCCGCCCGGTGCGCGACCCGCTTTTGCGCGTGGCCTTGCGCGTGGCGTATCGCGACATCATCCCGGCGGGGCGCCACCCGGCGGCGGCGCTATTCCTGCAAGTGCCGCCGGAGTGCGTGGATGTGAATGTGCATCCGATGAAGACGGAACTGCGCTTTCGTGAGGGCGATGCGGTGCGAGGCGCGGTGATTTCCGCTTTGCGCAAGGCCTTGGCGATTGGCGCGGGGACAGTGGTGGCGGTGCCTTCCTTGGGGGGTGCCGCGCCGGTGGCGGGCTTCAGCGAGGCACTGCCGGTTTTGCCCCAATCCATGCCGCGCCCGCCAGGCTTGCCGCAGCCGCGCCTGCCGCTTGGCTTCCGACCGCCCAGCCTGCCGCCGCCACCCGCGCCCGAACCAATGGATGCCGCGCATCCCCTGGGCCGCGCCGTGGCGCAGCTTCTGGACACCTATATCATCGCCGAAGCCGCTGATGGTTCGCTGGTGCTGGTGGACCAGCACGCCGCGCATGAACGCCTGACGCATGAGGCGCTGACCGCGCAGCTACGCGAAGGCAGCGTGCGCGCGCAGCCTTTGCTGGTCCCCGCCGTGGTGGATATGCCGCAAGCCGATGCCGCGCGGCTTTTGGGGGCAGCAGATGCGCTGGCGCGCCTGGGCCTGGAAATTGAGGGCTTCGGCGCCGGCGCGGTGCTGGTGCGGAGCCTGCCTGCCTTGCTCGGCGCCGCCGATCCCGCGCCGCTGCTCCGCGATATGGCGGAAGAATTGGCCGAGGACGCGGAAAGCACGGCGCTTGACCGCAAGCTGGATGCGGCGATTGCCCGGCTAGCCTGCCATGGCAGCATCCGCGCCGGGCGGCGGTTGGCCGCGGCGGAGATGGACGCGCTGTTGCGGCAAATGGAAGCTACACCGCGCGCCGCGACGTGTAGCCATGGGCGGCCTACGGTGCTGAAGCTGGACCGCGCGGCGTTGGAACGGATGTTTGGGCGGCGGTAGGAAATAGGAATAGTTTCACGTGAAACGCGCTTGGTGATTTTGGGCGCATTTTCCGAGTCGCCAAGCAAAGCCGCTTGGCTATAACATGCTCCCACCCTCATAAGCCAATACCGCCGCCGCCAAATCCTCCCCGGCCCAGCCGACGGATTTGAAGGCGGTGATCTGATCGGCACTTTGCCGTCCGGGATGTTCGCCACGGCAAAGCTCCGCCAAATCCGCCACCACATGGACCGGGGTGATGGCGCCTTCCGCGATGGCCTGCACGACATCGCCGGCTTCGGCCAAGCCACCGGCGCGGGTATCCACCACCAGCAGGGCGCGTTGCAAAGCCAGCGCATCGGCTTCGCGCATATCGGGCCGATAGGCGCCCACCAGATCGAGATGCACCCCGGGTTTCAGCGCCGCGCCGGGGATCAGCGGCGTGGTCGCCAGCGTAGCGGCGGCGATGATATCCGCCGCGCCAAAATCCGGCTCGGCCACCGCCCGCGCCGGCAGGCCATGGGCGGCAAGCTGCCCGGCCAGGCGCGCGGCATTGTCGCCCTTGCGCGACCAGATGGCGATATCCGTGATCGGAAAACAGGCAGCATAAGCCTCGGCCAGGGCATGGGCGACCTTGCCGCTGCCCAGCAGCAACAGGCGGGAACTCTCGGGCCGCGCCAAATAGCGCGCGGCCAAAAGGCTCGCCGCCGCTGTCCGCCGATCCGTCAATTCGCCGCCATCCAGCATGGCGAGCGGCGCCCCGGTGGTGGCATCGGACAGCAAATAGCTGGCATGGACCGCCGGCAGGCCGCGCCCATCATTGCCCGGCGCAACATGGACAATCTTGACACCGTAATGCCCGCCGGCGCGCCAGGCCGGCATCAGCAGCAGGGTATTTTGCGCCCCGGCGCCATCATCCCAGCCGTGGCGGTGGCGCAGCGGCGCCTCACAGCCTTCGCGGAACATCTCGGCCAGGGCTTCGATCAACCGATTCCAGGGCAGGGCCGCCCGGATTGCTGCCTTGTCCATCTGCCGCATGCTTCTGCCTCCGCGATTCCTTATCGGCATGTGGCATTGACGGGCAGGGTTGGGAAGCGCTGGCGCGGGAATTGCTGCGTTTCAAACGGATAGTTTCCATGCCGCACCGGAGAACCGCGCTTGATCAAGCCATTAGCCGCCGCGCCTCTCAGCTTAGGCAAGCACCGGGCAATGCCCTCAAGCCGCGGCGCTTGCGGGGATGGCCTGCTATCCGGTAACGCTTTGCCTCCGTTTGCAGCAATCTGGTCGCTGCCGCGGCACCATCAGGCCCCAAGGGCCGGGGTAATAGGCAGGAGAGGCACGTAATGTCCGAAACGACGAGCGATCCGCGCTATAAGCGGCGCCCGCCCAAACGCCCGCTCCGGCTTTCCTGGTCGGATGAACGGGTGCGCGGCATTTTCTGGCAAATCGTGGTCGTCGCGGCGGTTGGCAGCCTGATCTATTGGCTCTGGAGCAATACCTCCCACAATCTGGCGGTGCGGCGCATCGCGACCGGCTTCGGCTTCCTGGATCGCGAAGCGGGCTTGCCGATTGCCGAAAGCCTGATCCCCTATGATCCCACCAATACCTATGCCCGCGCGCTGTTTGTTGGCTTGCTGAATACGCTGAAGGTGGCGGTGATTGGCATTATCCTGGCGACGATCCTGGGCACGGTGATTGGCATTGCGCGGCTTTCCAAGAATTTCCTGCTGTCACGCATTGCCGGCGCCTATATCGAAATCATCCGCGATCTGCCGCTGCTGCTGCAATTGCTGTTCTGGTACACCATCCTGCAAGGCCTTCCCGGCCCGCGCCAGGCGCTGAAGCCGATGGAAGGCGTGGTGCTGTCCAATCGCGGCCTCAAGCTGCCGGCGCTGATATGGGAAAATGCGCATACGGCGGCTTTGGTTGTGTTTCTGCTCGGTATTGTGGGGACTTGGGCTTATGCGCGCATGGCACGCGCCAGGCAGATGGCGGATGGCCAGCCGCGCAAGGTCTGGCCGACGGCGCTTGGGTTGATGCTGGTGCTGCCGGTGGTGGTTTGGTATGCGCTCGGCGCGCCGTGGGAGATTGAATACCCAGTGCTGCGCGGCTTCAATTTCCGTGGCGGCATGAATGTGAGCCCCGAATATTTCGCGCTGCTGATCGGGCTTGTGACCTATACGGCGGGCTTTATTGCGGAAGTGGTGCGCGCCGGCATCATGTCGGTCAATCACGGGCAATGGGAAGCGGCGCAGGCTTTAGGGCTGAAGCATGGTTCGGTGCTGCGGCTGATTGTCATGCCGCAGGCGCTCCGCGTCATTATCCCGCCCATGACATCGAATTATCTGAATCTGACGAAGAATTCCTCGCTCGCGGTGGCGATTGGCTATCAGGATATTGTCTCCATCGCCAATACCACGCTCAATCAGACCGGGCAGGCGATCGAAGGCATTGCCATCATCATGGCGGTTTATTTGACGATCAGCCTTTCGATCAGCCTATTCATGAATTGGTATAATGCGCGCATTGCGCTGGTTGAACGCTAAGGAGCCGGCCATGAGCGACGCAAGCATTTCATCCGGCCCGCGCAAGCCGCCGATTACGGCGGTGGGGCCAATCGCCTGGGCCAGGACCAATCTTTTCTCCGGCTGGCTCTCAACAGCGGTGACGCTGGCCATGGGCTATCTGCTGATCAAATCGGCGCTGTCCTTTGTGGATTGGGCCTTCCTGAATGCCATCTGGTCCGTGCCGTCCAATGCGCAGGGGCCGCAGACGCAGGTTTGTCGGGATTTGCAGGGCTCTGGTGCCTGCTGGGCGGTGATTGGCGAAAAGCACCGCTTCATGCTGTTTGGCACCTACCCCTATGAACAACATTGGCGCCCGGCCCTGGCCTGTGTGTTGTTTGTGGTGCTGTATGTCATCTCCGCCATGCGGCGCTTCTGGCGCTGGGAATTGGCGCTGATCTGGGTTGGGATGCTGACCGCGATTGGTGTGCTGATGTGGGGCGGCATTTTCGGGCTTTCCTATGTGCCGCAGGAACGCTGGGGTGGCTTGCCGATTACGCTGATCCTGGCGACTTTCGGCCTCGCTTTCGCCTTTCCGCTTTCGATCCTGGTGGCGCTTGGCCGGCGTTCATCCCTGCCCGCCATCAAGGTGCTGTGCGTGCTTTACGTGGAGCTTATCCGCGGCGTGCCGCTGATCAGCCTGCTGTTTATGGCGAGCGTCATGTTCCCGCTATTCCTGCCGGAAGGGATGAATATTGATAAGCTGCTCCGCGCGCAGATTGCCATTATCCTGTTTGCCGGCGCCTATCTGGCGGAAGTGGTGCGCGGTGGCCTGCAAGCCCTGCCCAAAGGTCAGTATGAGGCAGCCGATGCCATGGGCCTTTCCTATTGGCAGAAGACCGGGTTCATCATCATGCCGCAGGCGCTGCGCATGGTGATTCCGCCCTTGGTCAATACCTTCATCGGCTTTTTCAAGGATACGTCCTTGGTGCTGATCATCGGCATTTTCGATCTGCTGACCGCCGGCAAGACCGCGATCGTGGAGCCTGCCTGGCAGGGCTTCGGCGTTGAGGTCTATGTCTTTATCGGCAGCATCTATCTGGTTTTCTGCTATGCCATGTCCAAATACAGCCGCGGGTTGGAGGCGGAGTTGAACCGCCATCGCCGCCGCTGAGCCCCGGGAAAAATCAAATGAGCGCTTCCGCTGAACTCGACCACCTTGCCTCTGCCGCCCAGGCCGATGCGCCCCCTGCCATTGAATTGGCCGGTGTGAATAAATGGTTCGGCGCGCTGCATGTGCTGCGCGATGTGAACCTTGCCGTGGCGCCGGGTGAGCGCGTGGTGGTTTGCGGACCGTCAGGGTCCGGCAAATCCACCATGATCCGCTGCATCAACCGCCTGGAAATTCACCAGGAAGGTCGGATCGCGGTGGATGGCATTGAACTGACCGATGATGTGCGCGCCTTGGATGCGATCCGCCGCGAAGTTGGCATGGTGTTTCAATCCTTCAATCTGTTTCCGCATCTGACCGTGCTGGAAAACTGCACCCTGGCGCCGATCTGGGTGCGCCGGATGCCGAAGAAGGATGCGGAAGAATTGGCGATGGAATTGCTCGCGCGGGTGAAAATCCCCGAGCAAGCCAAGAAATATCCGGGCCAGCTTTCCGGCGGGCAGCAGCAGCGCGTGGCGATTGCGCGCGCTCTTTGCATGCGCCCCAAGATCATGCTGTTCGATGAACCGACCTCAGCACTCGATCCCGAAATGATCAAGGAAGTGCTGGATGTGATGGTGGAATTGGCCGGCACGGGCATGACCATGATGGTGGTGACGCATGAAATGGGCTTCGCCCGTCAGGTCGCGGACCGTGTGGTCTTCATGGATCAGGGTGAGGTGGTGGAAATCGGCACCCCCGATCAGGTCTTCAATGCACCAAAGACCGACCGGCTCAAGCTGTTTTTGAGCCAGATCCTGCGCGGGCATTGAATGGCCGCCATGCGTCGGATGCGGCCCATCCCTATCTTGCATCCGCGCGCTAATGGCGCAGACTGAACCGTCATGATTTTTTGCCTGAGTGCATCGCTGTGAGTAGTCCCGCCACCGGCGGCAGTTCCACGCCCTCACTTGCCCTGATTCTGGCGGTTCTGGGCGTGGTTTATGGAGATATCGGCACCTCGCCGCTTTACGCCATGCGCGCCGCCGCCAATCATTTTGAGGAAGGCGGGGTTGAAGCCTGGGAGGTTCTGGGCCTGCTCAGCCTGATCATCTGGGCGTTGATCCTGACTGTTACGGTTAAGTATGTCGCCTTTGTGCTGCGCGCCGATAACCGCGGTGAGGGTGGTATCCTGGCGCTGATGGCGCTCGCCCAGCGTAGCGTGGAAAATGCACGGCTGCGCTGGGCATTGGCGCTGATTGGCATTGCGGGCGCTTGCCTGTTTTTTGGCGATGGCATCATCACGCCCGCGATTTCGGTGCTTTCTGCGGTAGAGGGCCTCAAGGTTGTCTCACCGCATTTTGAAAAGGCGGTGCTGCCAATTTCAGTGGTGATTCTGCTGGCGCTGTTTCTGGTGCAATATCGCGGCACGGCGAAAATGGGGGCGATCTTTGGCCCCATCTGCGCGGCTTGGTTTTTCGTGCTGGGGCTGCTTGGGCTTTGGGAAGTGCTGCATAACCCGGGCGTATTGGCGGCGATTTCGCCGCATTGGGCCATCAGCTTCTGCCTGCATTACCAATTGGTGGCCTTCATCGCCTTCGGGTCCGTGGTGCTGGCGGTGACGGGGGCGGAAGCGCTTTACGCCGATATGGGGCATTTCGGGCGCCGACCCATTCGCTGGGCTTGGCTTGTGATTGTGCTGCCGGCGCTGGTGCTGAATTACCTCGGCCAGGGCGCGCTGCTGCTGCGCGATCCGGCGTCGCTCGAAAATCCCTTCTTCCTGCTGGCGCCGGAATGGTTCCGCCTGCCTCTGGTATTTTTGGCCACAGCCGCCACGATTATCGCGAGCCAGGCGATGATCTCCGGCGCCTATACCATTGCGCGGCAATGCGTGCAGCTTGGCTTCCTGCCGCGGCTTGTGGTGCGCCATACCAGCGAAACGGAAGAAGGCCAGATCTACATGCCGCAGGTGAATTTCGCGCTGCTGATCGGCGTACTGATCCTGGTGGTGACGTTCCGCGATTCAGAGCGTTTGGCGGCAGCCTATGGCATTGCGGTGACCGGGACTTTTGTCTGCACCTCCTGCCTTGCCATGGTGGTGTTTCACCGCAAATTCGGCTGGCCCTTGCTTGGCGTACTTGGCGTATTCCTGCCGCTGCTGGCGCTTGATCTGGCGTTCTTCCTTTCGAACGTCCTTAAAGTTCCAGATGGCGGCTATGTGCCGCTGGTGCTTGGCGTTGTGCTGTTCACCATCATGCTGACCTGGCATCGCGGGCGCGAATTGCTGTTCGCGCGCATCCGCCAGGATGGGCTGCCGCTGAAATCCTTCATTGCGCGCCTGCCACAATCACGCACCATGCGCGTGCCCGGCACTGCCGTTTTCATGACCAGCCAGGCGGAATTCCTGCCCGGCGCGCTTTTGCATAATCTGAAGCACAACAAGGTTCTGCATGAACGCGTATTGTTCGTGACCGTCAGCAATGAAGATGTGCCGCAAGTGGGCGCTGATCGGCGCCGCGCGGTTGAGGAATTGGCGCCGAATATCTATCGTGTCGCGCTGCATTACGGCTTCCAGGAAAGCCCCAATATCCCGCGTGAGCTTGAAGCGCTGGCGGAACTCGGCATTCCCTATGAACCGATGCAGACTTCCTATTTCCTGGGGCGGGAGACAGTGGTGGCCGCGGCGGTTCCGAAAATGTCGCGCTGGCGGCAATGGGTGTTTATGGTGCTGAGCCGCAATTCCCTGCCTGCGACGGAATTCTTCCGCATCCCATCGGATCGCGTGGTGGAACTGGGTGTGAAGGTCGCGATCTGAAATGTGATTGGGGCTCGGCCGGCCCCCTTCCCATTTAATGGCCAGGAAGGCAGGAGGTGTGGATGAACCGGATGCTGGTGACACTCTCCCTGGTGGCGGGGCCGGGTTTTCCCTCGGGCTGCGTGGATCACCGCTATGAGATCGAGCTTGCGCTCGATGCCGGCGGCCATGCGGACGCGCAAGCCTGGGCCGAGGACCCCGCCCCCTGGCGCGCGCGGCGCTACCGCCCGGATGCGCCGGCTGAACAGGGTGATGTGCAATATGATGGCGATAATGGCTGGTTCATCCGCTTCAGTGGCAGCTTGGCCGAGCGCTTTGACGCGCCCGAGGCGCATTTCGATCCCGGCAGCAGCCCGATCCGCCCCGGTGAGCATGTGACAATCACGGAACCCGATGGCGGGGTGTTTGATTACCGGATTGTCGGCGTGGGGGCGCTTTGATCCCGCCGCATTTTGGTTCTGCCTGAAGCGGCCAAGGGTCATTCAGCAGCGGCACCCCCGTGAGGCGGTGATGGGCGGGTTGCCGAAAATCTCATTCACTGTGACGCCGGCATTTCTTGATCCTGCTCAATACTGCGCCGAAGTCCCATTCCATAATGATGCGACCTGGGTATTGTCTGGGTAACATCAGGTGCCGAGGCTCTTTCGCCGTGTCGGCCCTTTGGGGGAGAAGTCATGGCTGAAATTGATCATCTGGTGATTGGCGCAGCGACGCTGGAAGCCGGCGCGGCTTGGCTGGAGCGCCATTTGGGCGCGCGCCCGGTCCCCGGTGGGGCGCATCCCGGCGTTGGCACGCATAACATGTTGCTCGGCCTTGGGCCTGACCAGTATATCGAAATCATTGCCCCTGATCCCGCCCAGGGCACACCGGCGCATCCTCGCCCCTTTGATCTCGATGAACCTGCCTTGAAGCTGGCGCTGGAAGCGGAACCGCAGCTTATTGCCTATGTGGCGGCAACCCCGGCCATTGAAGCGGTGGTGGCGCGGCTTGGTGCCTCTCATGCCGGGGATGTGCGCGCCATGAGTCGCGGTGCCCTTTCCTGGCGTATGGCCTTCCCGCCGCAGCGCCAGGATATGGGCAATCTTATCCCGCCGCTTATCCAATGGGATGGGGCGCGTGCCGCCGCGCAGATTCCGGATTCGGGTTGGCGCCTGACCGGGTTTGAAGCCCAACACCCCGATATGGATGCGCTGCGAGAGGCGATTGCGGCGCGTGGTTTGGCCGAAGCCATCAAGCTGCGCCAAAGCCCCAATTCCCGCCTGATCGCCCATTTGCGCCACCATGATGGCCGAGAGGCTGTTCTCACCACTGGCTGAGCTATGCGGCTTGGCCCCGTCATCGCTCTATCCTTGCGCGTGATTTGGGGACATATTTCCCACATGCGAAGAACCTGCCTGACTATCCATTACCGGCATGCCGCGTGTCGGCCCTTAAGCGCTGCGCTGCCTTGGGTTACCGCGCGCGCGGCTTGGCCCGCATTGCCGTGCGGAGGAGAGCCCCTGGCATGACGGCGCGGGTGCTTGTGGTGGATGACAGCGCGGCCAATCGGAAGCTGCTGGAAGCCCGTTTGCAGGATGAGTATTTTGAGGTTGCGGGCGCGGCTTCGGGCGCTGAGGCGATTACGCTCGCGCAGCGTTGGTCGCCCGATATCATTCTGCTCGATGTGCTGATGCCGGTGATGGATGGCTATGAGGCCTGCCGGCGGCTGAAGGCGCAGCCCGCCACGGCGCATATCCCGGTGGTGATGGTGACTTCGCTGGATGACCAGCATGAAAGGGTGCGCGGGCTGGATGCCGGGGCGGATGATTTCCTGGTCAAGCCCGTGGATCAGGCGACGCTTTTCGCCCGGCTGCGCGCCCTGTTGCGTGTGAAGCAGGTGCTGGATGCCTGGCGGCTTCGGGCGGAAACCGTGCGCGACCTGGGCTTTGAACCACCAAGCGCCCCGCCTGAGGATTTTCAAGGTGCCCATGTTTTGCTGCTGTCGGACAATGCCAAGGAGGCAGAGGCCCTATCCGCCGCCCTTGCCGCCGATGGCATGGCGCTTGAGCAATACCGCGAAGAAAAGCAGGTCTGGGCAAGGCTGCAGGACCCCAAAACGCATTATGATCTGGTGCTGACTTCCCTTCCCATGGCGGAAGGTGATCCGCTGCGCCTGGCGTCTCGGCTGCGGGCCGAGGTTGAAACCCGCGACCTGCCGCTGATGCTGATTGCGGATGACGCACAGCGCGATCTGGTGCTGCGCGCCTTTGAATTGGGCGCTTCCGATCATGTGCTGCGTCCGATCAATGAACAGGAATTGCGCGCACGTGTGCGCAACCAGGTGCGGCGTCGGCGTTATCAGCTGCGCCTGAGGGCGGAATTTGACCGTTCCCTGGAACTGGCTGTCACTGATGGGCTGACGGGGCTGCGCAATCGCCGTTATGTCTTTCGGCATTTGGAATCCCTGCTGCGCGCCGGGACAGCCTGCGGTGTGCTGATGATTGATGTGGATCGGTTCAAGCCGCTGAATGATTACTATGGCCATGCGGCAGGGGATGCGGCGCTGCGTGAAGTCGCGGCGCGGCTGCGCGAACATGTGCGCGCTTCCGATGTTGTGGCGCGCTATGGCGGTGAGGAATTTCTGGTGGTGATGGCGGGGGCAGGCGCCGAGGAAACCGCGGTTATCGCGGAAAGGCTGCGCGTTGCCATAGGCGACCGCCCGATTGATCTTGGCCAGGCCAAGCTGCCAGTCACGGTAAGTATCGGGAGCGCCCTATCAGGGAATAATGCGGAAGGTGAGGCGCTGATCGCTGCCGCCGATTCCGCCATGTATCGCGCCAAGGCGCTTGGCCGAAACCGGGTGGAAGCCGCAGAGACTGCGGATTGGCGTAAGGGCTGACCTTCTAATCTAACCTGTCCTGATCACGCCAGCCGACACGCGACCGCCAAAGAAGCGCGGATGGTGTTTTGTGGCGATCAGGCTTTCTCAGACGATCCGAACCCGGAAACGCTACTGGGCCCAATGGGCCCAATCATCAATTATTTGATCTTGGCTTCGCGAAACACGACATGCTTGCGCGCCACGGGATCGTATTTCTTTTTTTCCATCTTCCCGGTCATGTTCCGGGTATTCTTTTTGGTCACATAGAAATAACCCGTTTCAGCACTGCTGACGAGGCGAATAAGGATCGTATTTGACTTGGCCATGGCTCATAACTCCGGGGCGCTGCCATGAAGCAGCGGGATTTTCGACCGCCTTCCTACTGAAGACAGTGTGCACGTCAAGGGGGATAGGGCGCTTTCTCACGCAAAGGGCAGCGGGCGCGGGCTGAAGATTGGCCTTCAGCCCTATGCCGCCCAAGGGTTCAACGCCGTGCGGCGCTCGCGCTCCGCTGCGGTGCGGCAGCCCCGGCGCCGCAATCAGGCGCCGAAATCGGCTGGATGATGTTCTGTCTGACAGAGAATGGCGCCAAGCCCCCTGGGGGTAGCGCCTTGATCTGTGTCAGGATCACATCGGCGTCGCGGCAAAAAAACGCCCCGCCGCGGGTGGCATCCATGGCGTGATCCTGGGAGATATTGGTGTAATATTGGTCGAAGCGGGTCTGACCAGCCCCACCATGGGCGCGGCGGAAATAGCCTTGGATGACATTGGCGGCCGCCGAAAGTTCGCCACGATGGGGTTGAAACGCATCCACCATCCGCGCGCGATCAATTTTGCACTGCATCGCAATAACGCGCATGTAACTGTTCATGGCCCAGGTATCGGCGGCCTTCCGTTCTTCGGGCCGCATGCAGGTATTCGCCAAAACCGGCCCGGCCACCAGAACCGGCGCCATCGCCGCCAAAAGCAAGCGCTTCAAACCCATGGGTTTCATCCTCTTCTCGTCAAAGGGCAGCGAATCGGCCACCGCAAATGACCCCTGATGCGCATATAGGGGTTCACCCGCGCGAAGGAAACCGAAGCGTGCGATCAGGCTGCGCGCGGCTTGAAGCGCGTCAGGCCCTTTTGGAAGCAGGCGTGATCGGCCAGTCGCCGGTCGAGGAATGCCAGCGCCGCATCAAGCCCCTGGCCCCGCCCGCTCAGCCAAAAGGCCAGGGTGGCGCTGTAGATGGCAGCGAGCGTCGCGCGGCGCGTATACCAGGAAAAATCAGCGGATTTATCGCCTGCCGCATACCAGATGGCACTCACGCTGCGCGCCAGGCTGCGCGCGGCAATCGGCGCATTCCAGGGGAGTGCCAGCAGGGAGAGCGCGGCGCGTAAAGCATCGCGATTAGGTTCGGCCGCTTCCAGCCGCGCCTTGATCAGGAAGCGCACGCGTTCATGGGTGCGCATGCCGGCCATATCGGCGGCAAGGCCAGCTTCTTCCATGCGCCGGTCGGCAAGCTCGATCCAGGCTTCGATGGCTGAAATCGCGCCACGCGGGAACATCCATTCGGCGTCTTCCGGCGCCATGCCGGCATCGCGCAGGCCTTCGGCAATGGCGCTGCCCTGCCAGCCATAAAGCGGCACCAGCGGCAGAATGGCATCCAAGGCGGCATCCCGCGCATCACGATCCGGGCCGGCTTCCATCATGGCTTTTGTCCTTCGTTTTCAATGGGTTTTGGTGGGCTGAACCGGGCCAGTTCCTCAACAAACCCAAGCCGAGACAGATCCGTCATCCGCATGGGGTATAGGATACCTTCAAGATGGTCATGTTCATGCTGCATGACCCGCGCGGCCATGCCGGCGGCTTCGCCTTCAATCCAGGTGCCGGCGATATCCTGGCCGCGAAAGGCGATCCGCGCCGGGCGCTGCACCGCACCGCGCAGGCCGGGGATGGAAAGGCAGCCTTCCCAGGCTTCTTCGGTTTCGTCGCCGAGTGCTTGGATTTCCGGGTTGAACAGGGCGGAATGCCCGCCCGCCGCC